>JAPKZR010000070.1 GCA_026393695.1 Actinomycetota bacterium | reverse complement strand
GACACCGGCGCTCCAATCGGCGGATCGCACGAGCTCGATAATCACCATCTCGAGTACGGCGCTACCAATTGAGAGAGTGCCCGCAAAACCCTGATGCTCTCCGCTGGCAGTGATGCCAAGCGCTGGAGCGACGACTACATGCGGCAGCGCCGATGCAACGCCATTGGCCACCGCGCACGCAATGCGAGTGTCGGTGTCGAGCGGCAGATGCGGACCGTGCTGCTCGCATGAGCCAAGGGGTACAAGCACGATGGGCTGCTTGCCATCGGCGTAATCGACCTGGGTCCAGGTCGCGTCGCCCAGCTGTGGTGCGTGGGGCGAAGGCTGGCTTGGGGTCATTGCCACGAGACGCTACGCGTCGCCCACGCAGAACTCGAAACCCTCGCGCGTGCCCACATAAATGCGGCCCTTCCAGATGGACATTGACGACTCAACATTGGACCCAATGTCGATCTTCCATTTGAGCGTTGGTGGCACGTCGGTGTCGTGCATCTCCCACGCGCGGATGACGCCAGCCCCATCGGCCTGCAGGAGTGTGTCGTCGATGACCGACGGCGAACTGAGCGTGAAGCTGTTGATCTCGAGTGTCCAACGGGTGGCCCCAGAAACGCGGTCGAGCGCATAGATGCGCCCCGGCTTGGTGGTCCAGATGACGACGTCTTTGTACAACACCGGGGTGGACCACGTGCCGCTCTCTGGGCCGCGATACACATCGACGCCCCACACCAATGGGTCGTCGGGTTTCGACGGGTCGAGCTTGAGCAGTTGCCCCATCTCTCGGCTGCGTTTGGTGTTTCGGTCGACCTCGACGCCTACGTAGAGGAAGCCCTGTCTGTCAGCGACGATGGTTGAGTCGCTGTCGTCGCCAGTCCAAAAGCGAAACACGCGATGCACCTCGCCCACACCGGTGCGCAAGCTTGAAAGATCCCAACCCTGCACGAGACCGCCGCTGCTGTTCACATACACAATGTCGCCGCTCATCACGACGCTGCTTTCAAGGCTCACTCGGCGAGGGTCTTGCTGCCCGAGGTCGTGGATCAGTTGAGCGTCCCAACCCTGCACGCGAGCAACCATGCTGGGGTTCACGGTGACAGATCCATCGGCCGCATACGCGCGGTTGAGCTTGGCGATGTGAAGCCAACTGTTCTCGCCGCCCTCGATGAGGTAATCGTTGATGACGAGCGCAGCGGCATCCCAGTCGTCGTTGTGCATGCCATCGTTGGTGTGGCCGTCGATGCTCCACAACTCCTTGGCCTCGGCACCGTCGAAGCTGATGACGCGAAACTTGTTGTCTCGCGAGCCTTCGTAAATCAGTGGATAGCCATCGGGGTCAACCGTGACCGTGCCCTTGGCGAGATCGCCAGTTTGAAACGGCGCAATGATGTCGAGCCCAGTGGCTGCATCGACAAAGTGAACCTTGTAGTCGTAGGCACCGAACACCACCCATGTGCGGCCCTTGCGTTCGAACACCGCTGGTTGACCAGTCCACCCGGTGCCGCACCACACACGAGTGATGCCGTACTCGGCGCTGGGCCCGCACATCTTCACGCCGTTGGCCGGATACCGCCACAGCACTTTGGGGTTGGTGGGTATCGGACCGGTGCCGTAGTACGAGCGGGTTGGATTACCTCGAAAGGTGAGCACGCCCTGAACGCTGTGGCCCCACGGTTGACCAATGGTGCTGGGGTCGACCAGTACAGAGGGCTGGGTGGTGGCAGTGGTTGTGGAGGCAAGGGCGCTGCTTGATGGCTCGGTGGTCGCAACGTCGGTGCTGACAAGATCGGTAGCCGAAGACTCGGTTTGGTCGACCGCAGAGCTCGGCGGAATGGTGATCGAACTCTGCGCGCATCCTTGTGCCGTGATTGCGACGAGAGCGGCGGCGGCAATTCGTGCACGTGACCTTGCCATCATTCGGCCGACACTAACGGGTGCCGTAGCCCCACTCGGACAACGCGTCGATGATGCGATCAGCCGCCGCCGCTGGATCGAGCGTGACGGTTTCGCCGTGGCTGACGGGAGTATCGGTAGCAGTGATTGAGCGGATGCGATCGAGCGCCGAAACGCCCGCGGGCATTGGTATCTCTCGCGGCCGCGGCCGGTAAGGCCGCGCCGGGGCGGCAACAGTTTCGATGGTGTGCTGCGTTGGTCCAGCGATGATTTCGACCTGATGTTCGCGCAACAGTGAGCGCATCGATGCGCGGCGAAGCATGGCGGTAGAGCCCTCTACTGAGGCCACGACTGGGCCGACGAGAGCGAGTCGTTCGCGCCGTCCGCCGTCGACGCGCCGCAGTGCGGTGGTGTCGGTGGCCGAACGCAGATCGATGGCGATGAGGCCGAGTGCTTGTGCGGCATCGAGTTCGTGAGCGAGAAACGCTGGCACCGAACCCGTGCCGCGGTCGAGCGAGTAATCGCCGCACCACACCATTGAGGCGTCGTTGAGTTGCTCGGCAAGGCAGGTAGCAACTACGCGGCTTGGTGTGCCGAACGGTAGATCGATGCGGATGGCTCGGTCGGCTCCGGCAGCGAGAGCATCGCGCAGCACGGCGTCGGATTCTGGCGGACCAACCGTGATTGCGAGCACTTGCTCGTTGTCGGACGTGCCCCACGCATCGCGGCAGCGAAGCGCCCATTCGAGCGCAGCTTGGTCGGCCGCCGACACACCAGCGAAGCGGGCATCGGGAGCCACGGGTACGCCGAGCAGATCGAACTCGGGTCGTTGGTCGACCCACTTGAGGCAGACCGCAATCATGTGCGCTTGAAGACCACGCCGTGGCCGCCCTCGGGGTAGTTCCAGGTGATGGCGCCTTCGCGGTTGCATACGAGATAGCAGGTGCCGCATTCGAAGCACTGTTCGTAGTTGAAACAGATGCCACCATCGCTGGTTGGCACGAAGAGTTTCGCGGGGCACGCGACGACGCACTCGCGGGTGCTGCAGTCGGCGCACACAGCGCTATCGACCACGATGTGCGCGTTGTGATGCACATGAAATGCGGCGGTGGCAATGCGATCTTCGAACGAGATCGCCGGCCACGTGGGGTCTGGGTTGATGCGGTTAGCTGGACTTATCACCAGAAACTCCTGAAGCCGATCCATGTGTCGCGAACCATGTGCATCCATTTCAGGCCAGCACGCTTGCGCTCTTGCTTGACAATATGGCGAAGGCCTGGCTTCGGCTCTGGATTATCGACCCGAAACATGCGCTCGGCAATTGCGTTGGCCATACCCGGGTAGCTGTGCTGCACGCGATCGGACAGCACGAGCGCGGGGACCTTGCGCAGCTTCTTGTGGTCTTTCAGCACAAAGGTTTGCTCGAGTCGACGCTTGTAGCCGCGCAGACCGGCAGCCGATGTGTCGCCGGCATTGAGCGCCTCGACAGCAGCCTCGCCGGCATACATGCCGCTGGCGAATGCGAAGTTGACGCCCTCGAGCCAGATGCCCGCGGCGAGACACAATGCCGCAGCGTCGCCGGCCACCATGATGCCGTTACCCGCGAGTGTGGGGATCATGCTGAGGCCGGCCTTGGGAATGAGGTGCGCCGAATACTCCTTGAGTTCGGCGCCCTCGATGAGCGGTGCCACGGCCGGATGCAGCTTGAGCGTTGCCAGGATCTCTTCGGGGCGCTGCTGTTGTGCGGTGAGTTTTGAGAGCTTGAGCACAAGGCCGATGGCGATGGTGTCGAGGTTCGTGTAGATGAACCCGCCGCCATTCACGGATCCGGTGCAGCCGACGATTTCGATATCGACGCCCTCGTTGCCGCGCACGCCGAATCGCTCGTCGATCACGTGCTTGGGAAGGCCGAGGGTTTCTTTCACGCCGAGTGTGTAGTTGTCGGCATCGACTGCGCCGTAGAGGCCTTCTTGCTTCGCCAGGAAGCTGTTGACGCCGTCGCACGCGATCACGATTGGCGCGGTGAGATCGCCATCGGGTCGGTCGGTGGTTACGCCGCTGATGCGACCGTTTGCATCGTGCAGCAGCCCGGTGACTGTGGTGCTGCAGATGAGGGTGGTGCCGGCCTCAACCGCAACATCGGCCAGCCAGTGATCGAAGTCGGGTCGGTACGCAGTTGCGCCGTTGTACGGCGGGTGACCCCATGCTTGCGTGCGAAAGTCGACGTTGAGCGCCTGCGTTTCGGTCATGATCATCGTCGAGCGACGGGTGATCCAGCGTTGGATCGGCGCGTGCAGCCACCACTCGGGGATGAGCTCATCGAGAATGCGTGGGTAGATGACGCCGCCGTACATGTTCTTGCTGCCTGGGAACGGCCCACGCTCGATGAGCGCCACGCGCTTGCCAGCGCGAGCGAGCACGATTGCCGCGCATGATCCGGCAGGACCCGCGCCTACAACGATTGCGTCGAAATCAGACATTGGCATCGAGCTTGATGAGGAGTTGAGCAACAACATCGTTGGCGTCGCTCACGATGGCGAGATCGGCGAGCTGCATCATCGGACAGTGAGGATCGAGGTTCACACTGATGATGTGCGCGGGCTGACCGAGGCCGCTGGTGTGCTGCACGGCACCGCTGATGCCGAATGCGATGTAGAGCTTCGGATCGACGACCACGCCGGTGGTGCCGATCTGGCGTTCGTGCCCGATCCAGCCGCGGTCGGTGATGACTCGCGTCGCTCCGGTCGACGCCTCGAGATGAGAAGCGACCGATGCGAGCTGCGCAAAGGCTTCAGCTGATCGCAGGCCAGCACCGCCGCCAAGGATGCGCGGCGACTCGGACAGATCCATTGTGGCGACATCGGGAGGAAGCACTTCGAGCACGTGCGCATCGCTGATTGACGGCGAGCCATTGCCGAACGCAAGCGTGGTGACCGACACCGGAGTTGCTGCATGGGCGGACTGCTCGACACCGCGCACGCCAGGTTGCAGCGTGGCGACGAACGAGTGATGCGGAGCAATGTCATTCACGACAAGCCCACCGTTACGGGCGAGTTCGATGCGGTGCGGTGTGATCGAGAGTGCTCCGGCCCAGAGGCTGCGTTGCAGCGTTGCTGCGATGCGTGGGGCGAGATCACGCCCGTCGGGTGAGGCGGGCAACACAATGCGTGGTTCGCTGGCGAGATGAGGGGCCAACGCCGAAGCCCAAGCCCCGGGGGCAAAGCTGGCGGTCTCGATGACGCAGATTTCAGTAGCGATATCGGCGCACAGGTCTGCGGCGGCTGAGGTATCGGAGCCGATGAGAAGGGCACGGCCACCGCACTCGGCGATGGTCTCGAGGCCGCCCAAGGGCAGGACACCTTCTCGAACGGGAATGACAGCAAGCATCGTCTGCAGGCTACGAGGCTTGGGGTCGATACCGAAAGCGGAACGCGCAGATTACGGCATTAGGCCGGCGGCTTTTCGCTTCTTGCGGAAGTGCTGCACGACCTCGAGTAGACCGCTGAAGGCGACAGCAGCGATGAAGGCAAACACGAAAGCCTTGGTGTGGCTCTCTTTGAACCGCTCGCCAGCCACAAATCCGAGAATCGCCGCGTATGAGGCCCATACGACACATGCGAGGCCGACGAAGATCGCGAAGCGGCGGCGAGGCTGGCGTGTGATGCCGCTGCTGACGGTGACAACGGTGCGTCCGCCAGGGATGAAACGTGCAGTGAGCAACAACGATCCTCCGCGAACACGGAGTTGGTCGTTGGCCCATTCAAGCTTGCGCGCTCGTTTGTCCTTTTTGGCATACCAATTCTGAATGGGGGTGCTGAAGCGATGCCCGATCGCATAGGCGGTGTTGTCGCCAAGCGCAGCACCGGTGGCACCAAGAAAAATCGCTGCCGCAATGTTGAGATGACCTTGGCCGGCGGCGATGCCACCAAGGATGACAGCCGTCTCGCTGGGGACCACCGGAAATACCGAGTCGAGGAAGGCGAGCAAGAAGATGATCATGTAGAACCACTGTGAAGTGGAGATCTTCTCGAGACCATTGAAGAGACCATCCAACACCGCCAACATGCGCTCGCACGCTATCCGCGTCGAGCGGTGTTCTTCGTGGCAGCGGCCTGTGCTGCAGCCTGCGGCGTTGTCTTAGCGGTGTGAACCCGACTTTGGTCCGCGAAGTTTGGCTGGCTTGTTCGGCCCGCCGGTGCGCTTCTTGCGTTCGGGCTTGCGCACCACGAAACGCAAAGCGGTCCACGTGTCGTCGATGGCGCACACCTTGTTATCGACCCATCCGCGGCGAGCGATTGTGTCGCGCACATTGTCGTCGGTGATATCGGTGTCTACCCCGCTGGCTTTCTTGGGCCAAGCGATCCAGATTGAGCCACCGGGAACAATGGCGGCAACGAGCGTTGGCCAACTGCTGACGAGACCTGACTGGCGCTGATGAAATGCAACGATGATGTCGAGCGGAGGGCGAACGCGGTTGGCCCACTCGACAGCCAGCGGAAGCTCGCCAAGGGTTTCACGAAAATCGGCGGGCGCGTTCACAACGCACAAACGTGTGCCCTCTTGTATCTCAAGCTTCAGAACAAGGGGGATGTCGTTGAGTTCAGGCATGGCAATGGTCCTCAGGCGCGACCCATGATTCGGTCGACAGTGATCTCGATGGCCACCCGGTCGAGGCGTTCGCCGGGCTGTCGATACCGAGCAGCGTACCCCGCTACGGCTGCTGCAACGCTGGAGTCATTGGTTGCGAGACGCACGGTGCCTTCAAGGGTGAGCCAGCGTCCGCCGTCTACCTGCGACACGGCGGCCCTGCCGCCGCGTGCAGCGTTGCGCGCTTTGGTCGATGGAGCGAATGTGATGACCCGAACCAGGCGCTCGGCCGGCGAGTAACTGAAGCCCACAGGAACCACGTGCGGGCTGCCATCGGCGCGCATTGTGGTGAGGCTGGCGAGGTGGCGTTCGGCGAGGAACGCAAGCACGGCGTCGCCGGGATCTGCTGGGTCGATCATCAGTCGGCACCGATCGCTTTCAGGAGGTCGAGTTTGGTTGCCCGCCAGGCGGGGATGACTGCGGCGAGTACGCCAACGACGAACGCGCTGAGCACGATTGCAGTGACCGCAGTGGTCGGAATCACATATTTCGAGAGGCCTTGATCGCGCAACGCAACGATGACGATGAAGCCGAGCACGAGTCCGAGCACCACACCAACGATCGCGCCATAGAGCGACGTGAGCACGCTCTCCCATCGCACGGTTGTGCGCACCTGTCGTTGGGTCATGCCGACCGCCCGCAGCAGCCCGATCTCTCGCCGTCGTTCGTAGACGGCAAGCAGCATGGTGAGCACGATGCCGAAGATGGCGATGATCACCGACAACGCCAGCAGCCCATAGATAAAGAACAGACTGCGGTCGATGATGTCGCCGCGGCCGTCGATGAATTGGCCGCGGTCTTGCAGCGTGCCGATGCCGTAGGTGGTGATCGATGCATCGACAGCCGTACGGAAGTCTTTGTCTGAGACTCCGGGTGCGCGAGTCATGAACACGAAGCCAGCGAGGTTGCTCACCGAGGTTCCGTTGAGGAGATCGCGGTGCACCACACGCGCTTGCGCAAGATCGCTCGACGCGTAGATGCCTTGCACGATCACGGTGATGTCTGTTTGCCCAACGCGCAGTGCCACGGTTGAACCGAGCGCGAGCTTGGCGCGCTTGGCCTCGCCCGTGCTGACCAACAGGCCGCGTGGGGTGAGCGTTGCAAACGAGCCCTCGACGAACTTGTAATCGAGAATGCCTTCGGCTGTGGCCGGGTTCACGGTGGTAGCAAAGAAGCCCTTGTTGTCATCGACGTTTTGCAGGCGGGCGAATCCGAGGCCGGTAGCGGCGCCTACTTCGGGGATCTCGTTGAGCGTGTCGACGAACGCTTGGCTGAAACTCAGCGAGCCACCGTTCGATGAGTTGATGACGTACTCGCCGAGAAACTGTTTGCCAATGGTGTCGCGCAGTTGTTCTTTGATCGATGCAGCAAACACGCTGGCACCGGTAACGAGAGCCACGCCGATAAGTACAGGCGCTGCAGTGCGAGCGGTGCGCCGCGGGTTGCGCTGCACGTTGGCTCGAGACATGGCGCCGGTGATTCCACGGAGGCGCTCGACGGGCCTGCCAAGCACTCGCGAAATTGGGTTGGCCATCACCGGCCCGAGGAGCAATACGCCAATGAAGATGGCGACAACGGCAACGCCGAGCAACACCGAGTCGGCTCCAGCGAGCACCGCAGCGATGGTCGCGACACCAAGTGCCACAAACGCTGCGGCGGCGATGACTCGTCGCTTGTTGCTGCGCGGTTGCTCGAACGCCGATTCGGTCATTGCGGCCACCGGAGGAATGCGAGCGGCGGCGATTGCGGGCACAGCCGCGGCCAACAGCGTGGTGAAGATTCCGGCGATCAACGTGACGACAACGGTGCCAGAGGTGACAATGAGACCTCGCGAGGGCACGCCGAGGCCGAGCTTGTTGAGTGCCACCTGAATGCCAACGGCAAGGCCGGCTCCGGCGACGAGGCCTACCACTGAGCCGAACAATCCAATGACGGTTGCCTCGGTCAACATCATCCGCGTCACCTGTCGGCGACTGGCGCCGATGGCGCGAAGCAGCGCATTTTCGCGGCGGCGCTGAGCCGCAGTAATCGAGAACACGTTGTAGATCACGAAGCAGCCGACAGCGAGGGCAATGAACGAAAAGATCGACAGGAAGATGGTGAAGAAACCGAGACCCTTTTGCACTTCGGTCTGGCTTTGCGCAGTGATTTGAGGGCCGGTGAGCACTTCGGTGCCGGTGGTTGTGGATACGCCGTCGAGAGTTTCTTGGATACGTTGCGCGAGAGCTGTGTCGGACAGTGAGCCATCGCTGCGCACCAGTACGGCGTCGATGAAGCCTGGTTTGGCGACGAACTCCATTGCGGTCTCGTCATCGAACAACGCCCATGTGGCATCGCCCGGCGTCGCGACGTTGTTGTACTGCGCGAGGCCAACAAGTGTGAAAGATCGCGAGCCAGCCTCGGCGTTGACCTTCACCGAATCGCCCAACTCGTAGTTGCCATCGGCGGCGGTTTGGTCGTCGAGCACCACTTCGTTGGGGCCGCGAGGCGCTCGGCCCTTGGTGATTGTCCATAACGACAGGTCACCTGAGTTGAGAGTGCCGCCTGATGTTGCTCGAGAGACACGCGCGACTGGCTTTGAGTCTTTGCCGATGACGACTGCGTCGCCTTGCACGAGCGCTTGCGCATCGGCGACGCCCGGCACCGATGCTGCGATTGCGACTGCATCGAAGGTGACCTTGTCGCGGATCTCGAACCCGAACGCTGTCTCGACGGTGTTGGCCGCTTGCACGTAGGCGTCGACCTTCTCGTACGACTTTGCAAACAGCGCGTTGAACGTGCCCTCGAGCGTGTCTCGAAACATGAAGGTGCCCGACAGGAACGCCGTGCTCACGATGATGGCCAACGCCGTAAGCAAGATGCGCCCAAAACGGGCGGTGACATTTCTGAGGGCGAGGCGCAGCATGGCCAAACTAGGCGCGCCAAAGCGAAATGTGGGCGGAGATCACGTGGTGGAGATGGCGGCGAGAATGTCGGACTTCGCTGCTTTGCGAGCAGGCCACCAGGCAGCGACGATCGCGAAGACGATTGCGGCAATTGCGAACGACAGGATTGATCCAGGCGACACGCTGAACACGGTGAAGCCTTGGGGGCGCAGCGCACGCACCACGATCCACCCCAGTGCCACGCCGAGACCGGTGCCCATCAATGCGCCAAGCACTGCGGTGACGATGGCCTCCCAACGGATGCTGCCGCGCACTTGGCCGCGTGTCATGCCGATGGCGCGCATGAGGCCGAGTTCGCGGCGACGTTCGAACACGGCAAGCAGCAACGTGAGCACGATGCCGAGCACTGCAATGAACACCGACATGAGCAGCAGCGCATAGACGAAGTTGAGAATGCCGCTGACCTGATCGACCTGAGCCTGCACGAACTCGCCTCGGCTCTGGAGTTTGGCGGTGGGGTACTTGTCGGTGACTACCTTGATAGCTGCGGCAGCTTTGGCTTCGGTCACGCCGACCTTGGTGAGTGCGAAGATCTGCACATCGAACAGGCTGACGCCGCGACCGTCGAACAATGCGCGATCAACAATGAAGTTGCCGAAGGTCTTGTTGTCGAAGATTCCTGCGACCTTGATGGTCTGCGTGGAGTCGTCGAGGAACGACACCGAGAGCTCGCTGCCTATCGTGAGGCCATCGCGATCGGCTTTGTCTTTGGACACCAAGATGGTGGTGTTGTTGAGAGCGTCCCAACCGCCTTGGGTGAACTCAAAGTTGAAAAGGCCGACGGCGTGCTTGGGGTCGAGAGTGATGACGCCCCTGGCTTTCGGCGTTCCTTTTTCGACGACTCGAATTTGAGCGATGCCCAATCCGGCTGCATCGCTGACCTCTGGCAATTCGTTGAGTTCGTCGGTGAGCGTGGTGGGTAAACCGCCGAAGCCCTGACCATCGCCGGTGCTGATTGCGAAGTTACCCGTGAACTGTTCGCCGATCGTTTGGCGAATTGAACCTTGCAGCGATGAACCCAACGTGGCTACGGCAACCAACAAAGCGAGGCCGATGCCGAGCGCCGCAGCGGTGAGGGCGGTGCGCTCGGGGCTGCGCGCCGCGTTGCGAACAGCGATCTCGCCGGTGACACCGCGAAGCTTGCTCAGCGGACGTTGCAACAAGTGAGTGGTGGGGCCGACGGCGATTGGTCCGAGAGCGATGAGGGCAGCGAACAGCGCCCCAACACCAGGGGCCAGCCAGCCTGCTGAACTGTTCAGCCCAAGCACAGTGCCGACGACAGCGACAATCATGAGGACGGCACCGGTGATGACACGCCGGCGCGAGAGGCCCGAGCGGTCGATACTGACATCGCGCAGCGCAGCGAGCGGCGGCACTCGTCCGGCGCGAATAGCCGGCAACGTGGCGCACAAGATGGTGACGAGAAAGCCGACGATAAAGGTAATGACAAACGAACCCACATTGATGGTGAGCTTTGTGCCGCTGGGGCCGTTCCCGACTGCTTTGAGCAGACTCAGAATGAGCGAGGCAAGCACGACGCCGCCAAGGAACCCGAGCACTGCGCCGACGATGCCAACGACGCCTGCTTCAACGAACAGCGAGCGCACGACTTGGCTACGACTCGCGCCGATAGCGCGCATGAGGGCGCTCTCTTGTTTGCGTTGCGCCGACGTGATGCGGAACACGTTGTAGATCACGAAGCTGCCGACAAGCAGCGCAATGGCGGCGAAGATGGTGAGCACCGTGCTGAACAGGTTGAAGAACTTCGCAACCGTGTTCTGGGTTTCAGTGGTGATCTCGGCACCGGTGAGTACTTCTACCGTGTCACCCGCGAGAGCTTTGGTGATGTTGGCTTTGAGTTGAATATCGGAGACCGAACCGTCGCCGCGCACGATGACCGAATCGATCTTGCCTGGCTCGCCAACTACGAACTCTTCGGCGGTGTTGAGGTCGAAGAGCGCCCATGTTGCACCACCAGAGGTGTCTTCGGTGCCGAAGGTGACGATGGCTACAACGGTGAATGGTTGAGCACCATTTTTCGCGGTGATCGTGACTGAATCGCCGAGCTTGATCTTGCCCTCTTTGGCAGATCGGCGGTCGATGGCCACCTCGGTTGACCCTTGCGGCACGTTGCCTTCAGCGATTCTCCAAGGCGTGCTTGGGGAATCGGTGAGCACCCCGCCGTACTTGGGCGGACCATCGATACCCAGCGGCTTGCCTGCTGCGGTGGCGATGCGTGCGAAGCCCTGAATGTCGCCAGTGGCTTCGCTGACGCCGGGCACAGCCGCGACTTTTGCGACCATCGTGTCCGACAGCCGCGCTCGCGTGTCGGGCCCAAAGTCGCCCTCGATGACATTCGATGATCGCACGAACGCATCGGTCTTTTCATAGGCCATGGAGAACATGCGGTTGATGCTGGCGTTGATCGTGTCGCTGAACACGAAGACGCCGCTGAGAAACGCGCAGCTTGCGATGACAGCAAGCGCGGTCAGCAGCAGACGGCCTTTACGGGCCAGAACGTTCTTGAGTGCGATACGAAACATCTCAGTCGCCGAAGCGCTTCATACGATCGAGCACATCGGCGGCGGTGGGATTCTGCAGTTCGTCGACAATGCGTCCGTCGGCGAGGAAGATGACGCGGTCTGAGTATGCGGCAGCCACGGGATCGTGAGTGACCATCACGATGGTCTGGCCGAGTTCGTTCACGGCCAAGCGCATGAACGACAAGATCTCGGCGCCGGTGCGACTGTCGAGGTTGCCGGTGGGCTCGTCGGCGAAGATGATGGTTGGCTTGCTGGCGAGGGCACGTGCCACAGCGACGCGCTGTTGCTGGCCACCCGAGAGTTCGCTGGGGCGATGCTTGAGCCGATCACGCAGACCCACCGTGTCGATGACGCGATTGATCCATGCTTCGTCGCCCTTTGAGTTGCCGAGCAGCAGCGGCAGGCGAATGTTCTCTTCGGCCGACAGCGTTGGGATCAAGTTGTAGGCCTGGAAAATGAACCCCACTTCGCGACGACGAAGCTCGGTGAGTTCTTTGTCTTTCAAACTGGCCAACGCCGTGGAGCCGATATACACCGACCCAGAGGTGAGGCCATCGAGGCCCGCCAGCGAATGCATCAGCGTGCTCTTGCCAGAACCCGATGGGCCCATGATGGCGGTGAACTTGCCGGCTTCGAACTGAACGGTGACGCCGTCGAGGGCGCGAACTTCGCTATCGCCAGAGCCATAGACCTTGGTGGCGTCAACGGCTCCGGCAGCGGCGGTGATGGTTGGGGCATCAGTCATCCCATATTTCTACCGCACTGCAGGTAGGGCTCCCTGCGCACGACGCAATTTCGCGCCGCTTAGCGGCGGACTCCTGTCACGTTCGATTCATCGCTCAAACTCATACCTGCGGAATGGAACTCATGCCGTACGATCTTTGGCGTGAGTTCGTGCCCCTCCTGCGCAAATCCGGTAGCGGTCGGCTCCCGCTTTTGCCCAACGTGTGGATTCGCTCTTGCGGCGTCAACATCTGAAGAGCGGCGTGTCGTCACCGTGCTATTCGCCGATCTCGTGGGTTTCACGTCTCTCTCCGAGAATCTTGACCCAGAGCAAGTGAAGCGCCTGATCGATGTGTGCTTCGAGCGCCTCGTTGCCGACATCACTGCCTTTGGTGGCACCGTCGACAAGCTGATGGGCGACGGCATCGTTGCGCTGTTTGGAGTGCCGGTCGCTCACGAAGACGACGCAGAGCGCGCAGTGCGGGCTGGTTTGCGGATGCAAGAGTCGCTGGCCTCGTTCGCGTCATCGGGCTTCGCCTCCGATTCGCCAAGCGAACTGCAGATGCGAGTGGGTATCAACACCGGAGTTGCGCTCGTCGGCATTGTGGCTGGCACCGATCACACTGCAATGGGTGACGTGGTCAATACCGCCTCACGGTTGCAAACGTTGGCGCCTCCCGGGGGAGTGCTCGTTGGCGAG
>JAPKZR010000256.1 GCA_026393695.1 Actinomycetota bacterium | reverse complement strand
GCGCAACGGTCGAGTCAGCCAACCGTCGGCGCTCATTGCCGACATCGGTTCCGACGCCGATGCCGATTCGGTTGTGGTCCCATCACCGATGCCGCGTCTACCGCGTCCGGTGGTTGATCCGGTGTACGCCGCGCTTGTGGCGTGGCGCTCTGCAGCTGCGAAAGCAGCGCAGGTATCGCCAACCTCTATTTGCTCCGACGAATCACTTCGTGCAGTCGCCAAGGCGCGGCCAACCACCATTGAAGAGATCGTCGTGGTGGCCAACCTCGGCCCGGTGTCGGGCGCACGAATTGCTCCGCGCATTCTGAGCGCACTCACTCAGGCGCTGTAGCCGAGTTTCCCAAACGAATCTGCATCAGCCGTTCGAATACCGCTGGCTTCATTGAGATGAACAAACCTTCGGCTTCGGCGCACAGCGTGTCGCCAGCGCGCAGTTCGGCGCTCGCATAGATCTTGCGTCCCTCGACTCGATCGAGGCGACCGGTGAAGCGCACCTCACGAAACAGCGGAGTTGGCGAGCGATACGAAATCGTGAGGCGACCAGTCATGCCCGCACTGCCAGATTGGGCCTGAGCGAATCCGAGCACCTCATCGAAACCCGCAGCGATAAATCCACCGTGCAGGCAGCCCGGAGGCCCTTCGTAAGCGGCCCCGTAGGTGCATGTGGCAAACACCTCGCCGTTCTCGGCGAAGTTCATGCTGATCGGTGGCGCCAGCGGATTCAGCACGCCGATAAACGGACTGAAGTCGATGAAGTTTTGGTGTCCGTTCGCCAATGAGCCTTCGGCCACACCCACATAGCTTCGACCATGCGATTGCTGCTGGAGCAACGCCGCCGCTTGCTTCACGAGACTGGCCGCTGCTTCAAGCTCGCTGTCATCGGCGCTGTTGCGCATGAGCTCGTCGATCACAACCCGTGTGGCTTCGGCGAGTTCGGCGCGAGTGCCAGAAGACGGCATCACGCCAGCATTGCGGGCAGCGAGGGCGTCGCGCATGTTGGCGGGCCCGCCGCCCGAGAAAGGGTGGTCGGCAGGCAGGTCGTGTGTTGGGTCTGACGGGTTGCTCACGCGTCGCTCAGATCGACCAGAACCGGAGCATGATCGCTGGGCAATGTGCCCTTGCGAGCGTTGCGATCGATGACGCAAAACGTGCTGCGCTTGACAACCGAGGCCGTTCCCAAGATGAGGTCGATGCGCATACCGCGCCCCATGTGGAAATCGCCGGCCCGGTAGTCCCACCACGAGTACAGCTTGGGCTCAGGGTGATGATGACGAAACACGTCGGTCATCCCCCACTGGCACAACGCGTTCAGTTCATCGCGCTCGGCGGCACTGACATGGGTTGAGCCGACCATCTTGCTGGGGTCGAAAACATCTTTGTCTTCGGGTGCAATGTTGAAGTCGCCGGTGACGATGACCGCGTCGTTTGGGGAACTGTTCTGAGCCACGTGGGCCCTCAACCGAGCCATCCAACGCAACTTGTATTGGTAGTGCTCGTGGTCGAGCGAGCGACCGTTTGGCACGTAGACCGAACTGACGCGCACGCCGCCACACGTAGCTGTAATCAGACGCGCTTCTGGATCGAGCGGTTGGCCATCGGCGAAGTTCGCGACGACATCGCTGAGACCAACTTTCGACAGGATGGCGACACCATTCCATTGGCCCTGGCCGTGATGTGCGCTCTCGTAGCCCAACGCCTGAAAGGTGAGCGCCGGAAAGGCATCGTCGGCAAGTTTGGTCTCTTGCAAGCACAACACGTCGGGCTGCAC
Source organism: Actinomycetota bacterium (assembly GCA_026393695.1). Lineage (GTDB taxonomy): Bacteria > Actinomycetota > Acidimicrobiia > Acidimicrobiales > Ilumatobacteraceae > WLMZ01. The sequence continues at coordinate 3,981 of JAPKZR010000256.1, read as the reverse complement.
ATCGTTGAGCCATTCCTCGACTCGTCCGAGACGCGCCTTGAGTGAGTTCACGTTCCATGTAGCGATGCGCATGACTAGGCCTTGGCGGGTTTGGCTGGCTTGGTCGGTTTCGCCGCAGCCTTTGTCGGCGCAGCGGCCTTCTTCGCAACTGGCTTGGCGTCGGCTGGCTTGGCTGCAACTTTCTTGGCCGCACCCTTCTTCGCCGGTGGCGCTTGCACAACGGCGACCTCAACAACGACCGGCGCCGCTGGGACCTTGTTCGCTGCAGGCTTCTTTGCTGCGGGCGCCTTCGCCGTTGCGTTCTTGGCAGCAGCCTTCTTTGCGACCTCTGGCTTCGCTTCTTGCGCTGCCTTCGTCGGTTTCGCGTCCTTCGCTGGCTTGTCTGCCTTCGCGGGCTTCTCTGCCTTTGCAGTCGCCTTCTTCGCCGCCTTCTTGGGCTCAGCCGGCTTGGCATCGGGAGCCATCGAGAGCACCGACAGATCGATGCTGCGACGCTTCGCATCAAAACTGCTAACGACCAACGTGACCGCATCGCCCAGAGTCATTGCGTCGCGCGCGCTTCGTGGTGCCGGGTCGCCCATCAACCGCAACGGCACATAGCCGTGGGCTTCGCCGATGAGCACATAGGCACCGTGCGATGAATAGCTGTCGACAACGGCTTCGACCGATGTGCCAACTGGATGGTGCTCGACAAACGACAAGAACGCCATCAAGTCGTTCACGGTCTTTGGGGCAACCGGCTTGGGGGCCGGCATGACAGCGCCCGGAGGAGCCGATTTCGGCACGGGCATCGGGGCATTTGCCGAAATCGCTGGCAGATCGGTGAGATTGGTGGCTGGCGAACGACGGCGGGGCGACTTGTCGACAACCTTTTGCTCTTTGACCGATCGGCGGCTGACGGGCCCACGGACGGGTGTGCGATACACGAACACCCACCCAACGTGTGGCACCGGCTTGCCGCCCACGAGGCGACCTTCTTCGAAGAGCCACGCGTATTCGCCGTGAAATTCTTGGTAGCTGTCGTTCGACAACACCGTTGCTTTGGCCTTATTGGCGATGCTCAAGATGAAACCATCGCCGCGGCCGACGGCACCAGCCGGCGGTGCCACAAATGCGTTGGTCTCGATGGCACGCTCGAATTCGGCCACTTCTTTGGGGTCGATGCGATGGCCAAAGGTGGCGTCTACAACCACCGTGATCAGCGTTGTAGGGAAATCGGAGCGATACGCGTCGATCGCTTCGTTGAGTTGTTTGAGGCTTGGCGCGGTTCGGCCTTCAGTGGCCAAATTGGAGCCGTCGATGATGACGTGGTGAGGCATAACACTGCCAGTCAAGCATCTCGACGCCTATACGCGTACGATCGTCGGGTGTTCACAGCTGTGCTCTGGGATTTTGGCGGCGTCATTCTGTCGAGTCCATTCGAAGCGTTTAACCATTACGAGACAAGCGTCGGCCTGCCGCGCGACTTCATCCGTTCGGTCAACGCAACCAATCCCGACTCCAACGCGTGGGCTCGCCTCGAGCGCAATGAGCTCAGCCCGGCTGAGTTCGATGTGGCCTTCGCCAACGATTCGCGAAGCCTCGGTCACGAGGTTCGCGGGGCCAACGTGTTGGCCTTACTCGCTGGCGAGATCCGCCCAGCGATGGTCGCCGCCCTCGACGCCGTGAAAGCGGCCGGCTTCAAAACTGCATGCCTCACCAACAACGTGGTGGCCACCGGCGCCGAGTCGATGGCTATCAACACCGACCGGTCGTTGGCGCTCGCCGCAGTGATGGCGCGGTTCGATGCCATCGTCGAGAGCAGCAAGGTGGGCGTTCGTAAACCCGAACCGCGCTTCTACGAAATCGCGTGCGAGTTGCTCGACGTGCAACCGAGCCAGTGCATCTTCCTCGACGACCTCGGCATCAACTTGAAGCCCGCCGCCGCGATGGGCATGCACACCATCAAGGTCGTCGATCCAGCAACGGCATTGGCCGAACTGTCAGCGGCAACCGGCCTCAGCCTGAGCTAAGGCCGGCGCAACAACGCTGGTCTACAGACCGCCGAAGGTTTCGTCCATCAAGTCGGCGAGTTCCTGATCGTGGATCGTCTTTGAGCCGGTAGCTGGGCTGCCGCTCTCGACACGAGCAACGTGACGAAGGTCGTAGCCGCGCTCTTTCACACGCCATACGCGAGCTTCAACGAAGTTCCATGGGCCCATGTTCTCTGGCTCCTCTTGCAGCCACACCAACTCGCGTGCGTTGGGGTAGTGCTCGAGCATGCCAAGCATCTGATCTACTGGGAACGGGTACAGCTGCTCGATACGAATGACAGCAGCCGCAGCGTTGCGCTTGTCGCGCTCGGCCAATGCATCCCATGCAACCTTGCCGCTGCAGAACACCAAGCGCTGCACGGCGTTTTTGTCGAGGTCTGGCGTTGGATCGTCGAGCACTTCTTGGAATGATCCGCTGGCAAGTTCGTCGACGGTCGAGCGGGTCTGGGCGATACGCAGCGCCGACTTTGGCGTGAACAACACCAACGGCTTGCGCACCTCGCGGATTGCTTGGCGACGCAGCAGGTGGAAGTACTGCGCTGCCGTAGTGGCGTTACAGACCTGAATGTTGTCTTCGGCGCATGACTGCAAGAAGCGCTCGATACGAGCCGAACTGTGCTCTGGGCCTTGACCCTCGAAGCCGTGCGGCAGTAACAGCACCAATCCGTTGCCCTGACCCCATTTGTCTTCGGCGGCCACGATGTATTGGTCGATAATGATCTGCGCGCCATTGACGAAGTCGCCGAACTGCGCTTCCCACATCACCAACGTGTCGCGGTTGATGTGTGCATATCCGTATTCGTATCCGACCGCTGCGTACTCGCTGAGCAGCGAGTCGTAGATCCAGAACTTGGCCTGCGAACCCGGCAGATCGGCGAGCGGAACCCAGTTCTCTTCGTTCTCGTAATCGATGAGCGCCGCGTGACGCTGGCTAAACGTGCCGCGTCGGCAGTCTTCGCCCGAGAACCGCACCGGGGTGCCGCCCATGACGAGCGAGCCGATAGCCAGTGCTTCGCCTGTGGCCCAATCGACCTGATTGCCCTCGTGGTACAACTTGGCCCGGTTCTCAAACTGGCGCATCAACTTTGGATGCGGCGTGAAGCCTTCGGGATATTCGGTGAGGTGATCGAAAATTGCGTCGAGCTTGGCTCGCTCGACTCCGGTTTCGATGTGCGGCAGAACGCCCAAAGGACGCGGCGGCTTGGCCACCTTGACCACTTCGGGGGCGTGTGCGCGTGTCTCGTCGAGCGCCACTTGCAGCTTGCTCTGGAAGTCGATGAGCACGCTCTCGGCTTCCTCGACGGTGAGCTCGCCGCGCTTCACGAGCGCCTCAACGTAGAGCTTGCGAATGCTGCGACGCTCGGCGATTGCCTTGTACATCAGCGGCTGGGTGTAGCTCGGATCGTCGCCTTCGTTGTGTCCCTGGCGGCGATAACACACCATGTCGATCACGACGTCTTTGTGGAACCGTTGGCGATATTCGAAGGCCATTTGAGCCACACGAACACATGCCTCGGGGTCGTCGCCGTTCACGTGGAAGATCGGCGCCTGCACGGTCTTGGCGACGTCGCTGCAATACAGCGAACTGCGCGCAAACTTGGGGCTGGTGGTGAACCCAATCTGGTTGTTGATGATGAGGTGGATCGTGCCACCCACGCGGGAGCCGTTGATGTCGCTCATCGCGAGACACTCGGCCACCACACCTTGACCAGCGAACGCCGCGTCGCCATGAATCAGGATTGGCAACGACAGATACGACCCTGGCGGCTCGATGCGGTCTTGGTTGGCGCGCACCATACCCAACACGATCGGGTCAACCGTCTCGAGGTGGCTCGGGTTGGCGGCGAGCTCGATCGGCAGATCGGCACCGGTGGGCGACTCGTACTTGCCGTGTGCGCCGAGGTGGTACTTCACGTCGCCCGAGCCCTGCACCGACGACGGGTCGACG
>JAPKZR010000258.1 GCA_026393695.1 Actinomycetota bacterium | reverse complement strand
CCCAAGCCCCTGCTGGAATTGCTGAGTGAACTCATGCTGACGCTGCAACAGCAGCGGCATTCCGACAAGACCTGCAACAGCGCCGGACAACGCCATTGTCTTCACGATCATTCGCTTGGGATTCACGCCAGCGGCAAGCGCCGCGCCAGGGTTGATGCCCGAGGCGCGTAGCTCGAATCCGAAGCGCGAGCGATTGATCAACAGGTGGTAGCCAATACCAATCGCTATCGCCACGAAGACCCACAGGTACAGCTCGCTTCCGCCAAACGTAACGCTGGGGAACCACGCCGATTTGGGTAGTCGGCTGGTACGAAGCTGCTGGTCTTTGATCGAAGCGATCAGGTCCCATTTCAAGAGCACTGCCACAAGGCCGGTCATCACCCCGTTGAGCATGATGGTGGCGATGACCTCGTTCACGTTGCGATAGGCCTTGAGTAAGCCAGCGATGCTGGCGTACATCGCGCCAACGATGACAGCAGCCGCCATTGCCATGATGATCCGCAAGAAACCGGGTCCAGGCAGCTCGGCGCCAACGACCGCAGCAACAATTGCAGCCAAACGGTATTGACCCTCGACGCCAATGTTGAACAAGTTGGTGCGGAAGCCAATGGCCACGGCAACACCCGACACGAACAACGGCAAGGCTTCGTTGATGCTGGTGATCAACGAGTCGACGGTGCCGCCGTAGATGACCATCTGCTTGAACGCAACGAACGGATTCTTGCCGCTGACCAAGAGGGCCAATCCGGCGACCGCGATGGCCAACACGAACGCGCCAAGCGGCGCAGCGAGGGCATAGAACACTTTCTTTCGGTTGATCCTCATGCAGCCACCTCGCGAGCCCCTGTCATGTATTCGCCAAGTTCGCTCTTGGTGACCTTCGCCGGGTCGAGCTTGGCCACGATGCGGCCACGAAGCATGACCAGCACCGTGTCGGAAAGTCCGAGTAACTCTTCGAGATCGGCAGACACGAGTAACAGCGCGAGGCCTTGCCCGCGGGCGTCGCGGATTGCGTCCCACACTGCCGCCTGCGCACCAACATCGATGCCTCGAGTGGGGTGAGCCGCCACCAAGACCTTCGGATCGGCGAGCATTTCGCGACCCACAATGAGCTTTTGTTGGTTGCCGCCCGAGAGGGCCAGCGAGATGGTGTCGACGCTGGGCGTGCGCACATCGAACGAGCTGATGATTTGTTCGGTATAGGCGCGGGCAGCCGCTTGGTCGATCCACATACCTTTGCCAAATCGACCGCTGCGCTGATGACCCAAGATTGCGTTCTCCCACAGCGGAGACGGCAGCAACAGTGCCTCTCGCTGGCGATCTTCGGGGATGTAGCCAACGCCCATCTCGCGACGATCGCTTGTGGAGACGCCGACGAGATCGTGTCCGTCTATGGAAATCGAGCCGCCATCGATGCGATCGATACCGATGATTGCTTTGAGCAGTTCGGTCTGGCCGTTGCCCTCGATGCCGGCAATGCCCACGATCTCGCCTTGGTGCACCGTGAAGCTCACGTTGTCGAGCAACGGACGCGACCCGCGCACCGTTGCGTTCATCGTGACGCCCTCAAGTTTGAGCGTGGCGATGTCGGTAACCGTGGCTGTTCGGGTCGCAGCGCTCGGCAGTTCGGAGCCGACCATCATCTGAGCCAAATCGCGAGCCGTGACCTCGCGAGGGATCGCCGTAGCGACGGTCTTACCCTTGCGGATCACCGTGATGTCATCAGCGATCGCAAGCACTTCGTCGAGTTTGTGCGAGATAAACACGATGGTGACGCCGGTGCTGGCGAGTTCGCGAAGGGTGACGAACAACTCGTCGACCTCTTGCGGAACCAGCACCGCAGTGGGTTCATCGAGAATGACGATGCGAGCACCGCGAAACAGCACCTTGAGAATCTCGACCCGTTGCCGTTCGCCAACCCCAAGCTCGGACACAAACGCGTCAGGGTCGATCTCAAGGCCGTTGGCGGCCGCTAACTGGGTGAGCGTTTCACGAGCCGAATGCATGTCAATCTTGACGCCTTTGCCTGGTTCGGCACCAAGGATGACATTCTCGAGAACCGTGAGGTTATCGGCCAACATGAAGTGCTGAAACACCATGCCGATGCCCGCAGCGATTGCGTCTTTCGGAGACTTGAAGTGTTGCTCGACACCGTTGACCTCGATGCGACCTTCGTCGGGGCGCTGGGTGCCATAGAGAATCTTCATCACGGTGGACTTGCCCGCCCCGTTCTCGCCAATGAGCGCGTGAATGGTTCCTGGGCGAACCGCCACGTTGACGCCATCGTTGGCCACTACCCCAGGAAATCGTTTCACGATGTCGCGAAGTTCGATGGCATACGGAGCGGCCTGCGGCACATCTGTTCCGGGGATAACGAAAGGGCCGCCGGCATCGCCGGCGGCCCTTCTGTCGGCGTTTTCAGTCACGCCATAAACTTAGCTGGTTGCTCAGGAGACTGAAGGAACCTTGATCTCGCCAGAGGCGATCTTGGCCTTGAAGTCATCGAGCTGGGTCTTGATGTCGTCGACGTTGCCACCAGTGGTTGCATAGTCGAGGCCACCGTCGGCCACGCTGAACACGCGAACGCCACCCTTGAAGGTGCCGTCGTTGACGGCCTTCATGGTCTCGTACACAGCGACGTCGACGTGCTTAATCATCGAGGTCAAGATGAACGGGGCCAGGTCGGCAGCTGCGGTGAGTGCCTGATCGGAGTCAACACCGATGGCCCAGACCTTCTTGCCTGATGCGTTCACTTCTTTGGCTGCACCGAACAAGCCGTTACCGGCTGAACCAGCGGCATGGAAGATGACGTCGGCGCCGTCTTCGTACTGCTTGAGTGCGATGGTGCGAGCCTTGGCATCGTCGTTGAAGCCGCTGAAGTCACCGGCTGGCGAGATGTACTTGGCATCGATCTTGATGTCAGGGTTCACGGCCTTGGCACCGGCTTCGTAGCCAGCAAAGAAGTCCTGGATCAACGGAATGTCGACGCCACCGATGAAGCCGATGGAACCGGTCTTCGACTTGAGGGCAGCGGCTGCACCCACGAGGAACGAGCCCTCGTTGGCCTTGAACACGAGACCAGAAACGTTTGGCGCGTCGACTGTTGAGTCAACGATTGCGTAGTTCAGGGTTGGGTTCTCAGCTGCTGCTGCGGCCATTGCTTCGCCCCAGGCAAAGCCCACGCCGAGGATCAACTTCGCGCCGCCGTCGGCGGCCTTCTTCAGGAGCTGTGCTTCGTCGGAACCCTGACGGACTTCTTCAGTCACGTCGTAGCCGAACTCGGCTGCGCCCTTGTCAAGACCCACAGCTGCTGAGTCGTTGAACGACTTGTCGCCGCGACCCTTGAGGTCGAACAAGATGGACATCTTGGCGCCGGTGGTCTCGCCGCCTGTCACTGGTGTGGTGTCGCCAACAACGCTGGCGCCGGTGGTGCCTTCGGTAGCTGGTGTGGTGCTGTCACTTCCGCAGGCCGTGGCAACGAGGCCAAGGACTGTGGTAATCGTGAGCGCGCTAAGCAATCTTGTGCTCTTCCGCATTTCTCCCCTTTTGGTATGAGTTTCGACATCGGTGATATCCGAGCCGAAAGAATCATAGCCGCATGGCCAATGGTCGCCGAAACACCGTCGCCGCCCGTCGAGGCCCTGCGACCAATGTCACGCCAATCGGCAAGCACTATCGCGGCAGTCGACTCACCGCTTGCACTTCGATACCGCCGCGGGGTCGTTGCGTGATGGTGGCTGTCACATGGTGAGGCTTTGCCGTTGCCATGATCTCGCCAGCGATTTCGGCTGCGAGCGCTTCGGCGAACACTGGCCGGTCACGAAAGCTCCAGAGATACAGCTTGAGGCTCTTGCTCTCGATGCACGCCTGATCGGGGGAGTACTCGATGACCAGATGCGAGAGATCGGGCTGCTGGGTAACCGGACACACGCTGGCCAACTCGTCGGTGGTGAAACGCACCGATGTCACGTTGGCTGGAGCGGGAAAAGTCTCGACATGATCGATGGCATGTCGCACGGTGCTACCGAGCACGGTGAGGTGCTGTGATTCTGCGGGCGACTCGGGCTCGGTGAGGTCCATAGAAAGAAAGACTACGGTTGCGTCATGCCAAGTGTTCTTACCGATGCACAGATCAGCAGTTATCACCGCGACGGATTTCTCGTGGTGCCCGATTTTGTCGACAGCCAAGCCTGCGCCGACCTTCGTCAACGAGCCGTCGAGATGGTCGACGAGTTCACCCCAAGCGATCATCGCTCGGTGTTCACCACCAACGACCAAGATCGCCAGGACAACGCCGAGTTTCTCGAATCGGCCAACGGATCGTGGTGCTTCTTCGAGGCCGAGGCCTTCGATGCTCAAGGACGCTTGCGGCAAGACAAGTCGCTGTCGATCAACAAGATCGGTCATGCCATGCACGATCTCGATCCGGTGTTCGAGAAGTTCAGCTACTCCCCCGACATCGCTGGAGTCTCAGCCGACATTGGGCTGGTCGATGCACTCGCCTTGCAAAGCATGTACATCTTCAAGCAGCCCCACATCGGCGGCGAAGTGAGCTGTCACCAAGACGCCACCTTTTTGTACACCGACCCAATGACCGTCACCGGTTTCTGGTTTGCGATCGAAGATGCCACCCCGCAGAACGGTTGTCTGTGGGCCGCCCCCGGAGGCCATATCACCTCGCTGCGCAAGAAGTTCAAGCGCGCCGGTTCCACCAACGACGATGGCGTCATCTTCGACATCGTTGACCCCTCGCCGTTACCCGAGCCGGCAGAACTGGTGCCACTCGAGGTCGCCGCCGGCACCATGGTCGTGCTGCACGGTTTGTTGCCTCACTGGAGCGACGTCAATCGATCTGCTCAAAGTCGTCACGCCTATTCGTTGCACTGCATTTCGCAGTCGGCCGACTACCCGGCATGGAACTGGCTGCAACGCAATTCAAACTTTGCATTGCGCCGCCTCGACCGTTCCGATCGGTCGGCAGCATGATCAACGAACTGATTGCACAAGCGCCCAAGGCATTGCTACACGACCACCTCGATGGCGGGCTGCGACCAGCCACGGTCATCGAACTCGCCGACGAATACGGCTATCGCAAACTGCCCACACACGATGTCGTCGAACTCGGGTCGTGGTTCAACAGGGGCGCAAAGCGCAACGATCTCGTGCTCTATCTCGAGACATTTGCTCACACCGTTGGGGTTATGCAGCACCGCGACGCAATCGAGCGCGTTGCTTACGAGTGCGCAGTCGATCTCGCGTCCGATGGCGTGGTGTACGCCGAGGTTCGTTTCGCCCCCGAGCTGAACACCGAGGCCGGGCTCACGCTCGACGAGGTCGTGGCCGCCGTACTCGAGGGTTTTGCCCGCGGTTCTGCTGGCACCGGGCTCACCATCTATCTCATCTGTTGCGCTATGCGAACCGCGGCACGCTCACTTGAGATCGCCGAGCTTGCAGTGCGATGGCGCGATCAAGGCGTGGTTGGTTTCGACATTGCTGGCGCCGAAGCGGGTTACCCGCCCACCCGCCACCTCGATGCGTTTCAGTACGTGCAGCGCGAAAACTTTCACTCCACCATCCACGCTGGCGAAGCGTTCGGATTGCCCTCGATCTGGGAAGCCGTTCAGTGGTGCGGCGCCGAGCGACTTGGTCATGGCGTGCGCATCGTCGACGACATCACCGGGCCCGAAGGCAACGAAACCCTGGGACGTCTCGCCACATATGTACGTGACCGCCGCATTCCGCTTGAGCTGTGCCCCACGTCGAACGTGGGCACTGGCATCTGCGCCTCTATCGCCGAGCATCCCATCGGCATGCTGCGCCGACTTCGCTTTCGCGTCACGCTCAACACCGATAACCGGCTGATGAGCGATACCTCGATGTCACAAGAAATGACCCAGTTGGCCGACGCCTTTGGCTGGGGACTCGACGACTTCGAATGGGTCACGATCAACGCGCTGAAGAGTGCAT
>JAPKZR010000082.1 GCA_026393695.1 Actinomycetota bacterium | reverse complement strand
TTGAGCAGGGCGACCACTTAGTGCTGGTCGATGCAGGCCTCTACCAAGGCCAAAAAGAACTCCGGCTGCGCAACTGGCAGGCACCCACGTTTGATGTCTCGCATCTCGATGCAGTGGTGCTCACCCACGCCCATCTCGACCACTGCGGCTATCTGCCAGCGCTCTACCGAGCCGGCTTTCGCGGGCCCATCTATGCAACCCCAGGAACGATTGCACTTGCCAACATCGTGCTGCCCGACGCCGGACGCCTGCAGGAAGAAGAAGCGTTCCACGCCAACAAATACGGATGGTCGCGCCACAACCCGGCGGTCGCTTTGTTCAACGAAGAAGAAGCCATTGCCGTTGGCGCGCTGTTTCAGCCGGTGGCATTCGGTAACGACCATCACATCTCTGACACCCTCACTGCCCGCTTCAATACGGCCGGCCACATCTTGGGCGCCGCCAGCGTGACCATGACCACCGACGCTGGACGACGCGTGGTGTTCAGCGGCGACCTCGGTCGGTCGAGTCATCCGCTGCTGCTTCCACCAGCTCCGCGACCTGACTGTGATGTGTTGTTGATCGAATCGACATACGGCGATCGCAACCACAAAGACATGGGTCTCGACTCGTTGGCATCAGCAATCTGCCGCACCGTTGAGCGCAAAGGAACCATCATCATTCCGGCGTTCGCTGTGGATCGCACCGAGTTAGTCATCCATGCCATCCAGCAACTCGAACGCAGCGGAGCGATCCCCATCGTGCCCGTCATCGTCGATAGCCCAATGGCTCTGGCTGCGTTGAAGGTGTATCGCGCCGCTCGAGATCGTCGCGACTGCGAGCTACGCCCGGAGGTCTTTGGTGAAGAGGATCCGTTCACGACCGCCCGACTTTCGGAGGCCGCAACGGTCGAAGACTCGAAGGCCGCAACGTCACGAGGCGACTCAACGATCGTGATCTCAGCGTCGGGGATGGCCACCGGTGGCCGAGTGCTCCATCACCTCACGAAACGTCTCCCCGACCCACGCTCGTGCGTGATCATTGCCGGGTTTCAGTCACGTGGCACCCGAGGCAGCCAGCTTGCCGAGGGCGCCACAGAAGTCAAGATTCATGGCGCATACGTGCCCGTGCGCGCCGAGGTCGTTGCGATCGACGCGTTCAGCGGTCACGCCGACAGCGACGATCTCATGGCGTGGGCCGACACGTCACGAGAAGCGCCACAAACCTCGTTCGTCATTCACGGCGAACCGGAGGCGAGCGCTGCGTTGCGCACCCGACTGCGTGGCGCATCGTGGACCGCCGTCATCCCGAAGTTCGGCGAACGTGTCGTCGTCTAATCCGTCGCGCTCATTGTCATCGTCACCACAACCACACACTCGAGGTCACTTATGGGAAGCATCGTCGTAGGAATCGATGGATCGGAAAACTCGCGCCATGCGCTCGAGTGGGCAGTGCACGAGGCTCAATTGAGGCAGGCGCATCTCGACATCGTTTCGTGCTGGGAATACCCGATGCTCATTGCATCTGAAGTCATGTGGGCCCCTCCCCCAGACCGAAACAGCCTGATGGCCGCAGCCGCGACCCGCGCCAACACGTTCATTGAGCAACTCCAACTCGACGAGACCGACCTCTCGTTCGATGTGCTCACCCCTGAGGGGCGGCCGGGCGCAGAGCTTGTTCGAATCGCCGCCGACACCGACGCAGAAATGTTGGTTGTCGGCTCACGCGGCCAAGGATCCGCGGTTGAGTTACTGCTCGGATCCGTGTCGAACTATTGCGCGCATCACAGTCGCTGCCCCATCACGATTATTCGGCCAAAGCCATCGCATCACGCCTGATCGCTTCGCTGCCAGCTTTCAGTAGAATCACACGGACCTAACAATCGAGGAAACCATGGGCAGCATTGTCGTCGGTGTCGACGGATCGGAGAACTCGCGACATGCCCTTGAGTGGGCGATGGCCGAGGCCAAGTT
>JAPKZR010000164.1 GCA_026393695.1 Actinomycetota bacterium | reverse complement strand
TTTGGGTCGGCTGCCATCCACGGCGGCACGGTAGGTAACAGTACGAACATTGTGCACGCCACGAACAACAGGGTGGCAAAGCGTTTCATGAACCGGGCCCACTCGCGATGGCTGATGACCCAAAGCGCAGCAAGAGCGATGACCGGAAAAATGAAGTGCGAGAAATATGTTGCAGATGCAACTTTGTCGTACCAGCGAATGCTGTGGGCCTCGTAAAAATGGCGCTGCATCCACACGTTTGGATCGGTACCGAAGAACAGAAACCGGTCGATGTTGCGCGGCGCTTCTACTTGCAGCGGGAAGCCAGCGCGGTCGGCGCCGCCGCGGGTTTGTTCGTAGGCCAGCCACATCACGCAATAGCACAACACGTCGAATACCAGCCAGGCCCATCGCCGCAGTGGCCGACCAAGGTGGCCGATGGCGATGAACAAGCCCACGGAAATCGCCACGGAAATGCGGTCGATGATGAGGCCCTTGGCAACGAACCACCAGATATAGCCAACGACGTAGAGGCCCATGCCGATGCGGCGCACGAGACGCCAATGATCTGACGGAACCACCGAGGTGACTGAGATGCGTGCGGGTGCCGGCAACGATTCGGCCATAAGCGCGGCGGTATCAGCGTTGGTCTCAGGCACGGCCGGTAACCCTAGCTATTGCCGCGCCACGAGACGTGCGCGGTGAGACTTGGAGTCAGGACGATGCGTCGAGAGCGCGGCGTACCAGAACCTCTGCGAGGTGCGTGCGGTACTCAGCGCTGGCGTTGTTGTCGGCCTGAGGGTCGGCGTCGGCCGAGGCAAGCTTGGCCGCATCGGCGACGCTCGCGCCTTGGGCGATGGCAGTCGACACGCTGGTGGCCAGAACAGGCGTGGAACCCATGTTCACCAACGCAACACCCGATTCGCTGCCGCGACGCCATGCGGCGACGCCAACAATGGCCCAGTCTTGAGCGCGACGGTTGAACTTCTGGAAGTTCCAGCCGGCGCCGTTCATCTTGGGCACACGGATCTCGGTGAGGATCTCGTCGGCGGCCAGCGCTGACTCGAGGAAGCCGAGGTAAAAGTCGGCGGCAGCAATTTCGCGTGTGCCGTTGGGGCCTTGCACCACGTAGGTGGCTCCGAGGGCCAGCGTGGTGGCAGGAAGATCTGAAGCCGGATCGGCGTGAGCAATGCTGCCGCCGATGGTGCCGCGGTGGCGCACCTGAGCGTCGCCCACATGTGAGGCCGCATGAGCCAGCAACGGAACGTGCTCGGCGAGCATGGCCGACGTCTCGACGTCCATGTGGCGGGTGAGGGCGCCGATGGCGATGTGGTTGCCGGCATCGCGGATGTACGACAGGTCGGTGATGCGGCCAATGTCGATGAGCATCGTTGGCTGAGCCAAGCGGAGCTTCATCAACGGAAGCAACGAGTGGCCGCCGGCCAAGAACTTGGCGTCGTCGCCGTATTCGCTGACGAGAGCAATTGCTTCGGCAGCCGAGCTCGCACGCTTGTAATCGAATGCTGCAGGAATCATCACTTGCTCCCAGAAACAGCTGCTGCGCTGGCGCAAGCAAGCACTGACTTGACGATGTTGTGGTAACCGGTGCAGCGGCACAGGTTGCCCTCGAGACCGAGACGAACTTGATCTTCGGATGGGTTGGGGTTTTCGTTCAGCAAGCTGATCGAGGCCATCACCATGCCGGGGGTGCAAAAGCCGCACTGCAGGCCGTGGTTCTCCATGAACGCGGTTTGCATTGGGTGCATAATGCCATCGACTTCGAGACTCTCGATGGTGGCCACCTGCTGGCCGTCGGCCTGCACGGCCAACACGGTGCAACTCTTCACGGCTTCGCCGTTGAGGTGCAAGGTGCAGGCACCGCACGATGATGTGTCGCAACCAACGTTGGTGCCCGTGAGCCCGAGCTGCTCGCGTACGTAATGGACCAACAGGGTCCGCGGCTCGACATCGTTGTCGTGAGTGGTGCCGTTCACTGTGACGCTGATCTGCACGATGCAATCCCCTTCGATGGGTGGGTGAGTTCTTCCACGAGCGGTCAGCTCGTTGACGTGTGACATTCTGCCTCATGGCAAAGGGTGAGGGCGATACGACCTCACAAGTTTGACGAAATCTCCGCCAGGCAGCGGGGATTGGGCCGCGAATTCAGCCGTTTACGTTATGTGTCGAGTTTGTTGAGGCCGCGCCGAGCGAAGATGACCGCGGCCGCCGAAAGCCCAACGATCGCGAAAAGGCCACCCCATGTGTCGTGCCAAGTGACTCCGGTGCCGACGGTTTGGCCGTTCACGGTGTGGTTCACAAAACCTTGGCGAGACATCCGCAAGATGTTGGTGATCGGGTTGAGGCTGGCAACGCCATGCAGCCATCCGGTCATCACGCTCAGGGGAGCCTGGGCGGTCGACAAGAACATCGAGATGAACAGCCCCAACTGCATGATGGCCGCGCCGCGCATGTCTTGAAAGATGAACGCGAGTCCAAGCCCCCAGCCGGTGGCGACAGTGGCGATGCCCAGTGCCCCGCCGAACAGCATGACCATGCCGAGTACGCCGCCGGTGAGTCGTGCACCGAGGGCGAAACCCACGCCGGCGACCACCGCGGCTACAAACAACGACCGGAACCATGCCGCGTACATCGGGCCGAGAATGAGTGAGTTTCGCGGCGCTGGTGACATGCGCAAACGATCGAAGAACCCCGTCTCGAGATCGCGAATCAGGCTGAACCCGAGACCGACCCCGGCGAAGGCCGAACCCATCAGCACGCCGAGCGGCATGAACCAGTTGATCGAGCGATCGGTGGGAAATCCTGGCACCTTGGTAATCGCGAAGAACGTGCCGCTGAAGGCCACGCTCTGGAAGATGGGCATCAACATCGCTGGGAAGAACGCTGATGGCAACCGTGTGATGGTGCGCAGGCCACGCATCATCAAGCCCGACGCGGCACGCGACGTGGTGGCGCGGGTTGCGGGTGCGGTGGTGACGCTTGCGGTGGAGGTGGAGGTGGAGGTCATACCGCACGCAACCGTCGGCGTAGGGCGAGCAACGCAAGCGGTATCGACACACACCCGATGCCGATGGGGATGAGCAATGATTTCAGCATCGCATCGAACGACCATCCGGTGATGACCAAGTCGCGCATTCCTTCGTAGAGGTGCGAGAGCGGGTTGTAGTTGGCGATGGTGCGGTAGATGCCCTGCATGGTTTCTCGAGGGAAGAATGCCGACGAGAAGAACATGCTGACGAACAGCAACGGAAAGACTCCTTGCACGGCCTCGGCGGATCCGGTGCGAAGCGCCATCGCTGCCATGAAGCCGCCGATGCTGAGCCCGATGAGGCCGCCCGCCAACGTGATTACCGCAATGCCGGCTGGTCCGGAGCGAATGTTGACTCCGAACGGAATCATCACGAGGGTGAAGAACAGCGCCTCAATGCAACCGAACAACGCATTGCCAGCGAGTCGGCCGATGAGGATGCTGACGCGGCTGGTGGGAGATGCGAGCAGTCGATCGAAGAAACCGGTTTCGATGTCTACAGCGAGCGCCGCTCCGCCGGTGACCGAGCCGAAGATGACTCCTTGCAACACGCTGGCAGCCAAGGTGAGCGCGAGAAACGAATCGACCTTCGGGAAGCCGGGTAGCTGCGTGGCGCGATTGAACGACGACGCGCCGAGCGCGGCGAAGAACAACGGAAAGATCAACGAGGGAATAATCAGCGCGGGCTGGCGCACGATTGCGATGATGCTGCGCTTCGACATCGCCATTGTTTGAGACCATGCATGGCTTGCCTCGGCCGAATGAGCGAACTCGGCTCGCGGTGTGAGGGTGCCGGTGCTCATGCGGACTCGCCGGTGGTTTCGTTGGTGCCGCGTTTGCGGCCACGCTTGCCGGTGCCACCCTCGGCGCCTTGGGCCTGAGGAAGTCCGGATGCCGACGCTGCGCCCTCAAGGCGGTAGCCGGTGGCTTCGGCAAACACATCGTCGAGGCTTGGCTCGTTGAGCTCAAGGTGTTGCACCTGCATGCCGGCGTCGTCGAGCGATCGCACAACGGCTGGTACCGCTTCGGCCCCAGCGCTGAGGCCGACGCCAAGAGAACCTTCGGCCGTGGGTCGGAGTTCGCCAAACGAACGCAACACTTCGCGAGCCTGATCGAGTTGGCCTGTTGGGACGGTGATGACCAACGTGGGTGCGCCCACTTGAGCCTTGAGTTCGCGTGGCTCGCCTTGGCGAACGATCTTGCCGTGGTCGATGATCGCAATTCGATCAGCGAGTTGGTCGGCTTCTTCGAGGTACTGGGTGGTGAGCAGCACCGTGGTGCCCTCGGCGTTGAGCCGGCGCACTTCTTCCCACAATGCGAGTCGGCTCATCGGGTCGAGGCCGGTAGTGGGTTCGTCGAGGAACAGCACCGTGGGCTGATGAATCAACGAGAGTGCGAGATCGAGGCGACGGCGCATGCCGCCCGAGTAGGTGCCGACGCGACGATCGGCCGCACCGGTGAGACCGACTCTCTCAAGCAGTTCGCGGCTGCGGTCGCGTACCTTTGCTTTGGGGATGCCGTAGAGCACGGCCTGCAGCGCGAGTAGTTCGTGGCCGGTCATCAACGGGTCGATCGCTGCGTCTTGCAACGCCACGCCGATGCGGCGGCGCACTTGATCGGCGTCTTTCACAACATCGAATCCGGCAACGCGGGCAACGCCTGCGGTAGGCCGCAGCAGCGTGGTGAGCATGCGCACGGTGGTGCTCTTGCCTGCGCCGTTCGGCCCAAGGAAGCCAAACACTTCGCCAGCGTTCACTTGCAGATCGACACCATCGACGGCTTTGACATCGCCGAAGTGACGCATCAAGCCTTCGGCGTAGATGGGATAGTCATTGTTTGAGTTGGTTCCAGACATCACCGCCATTGTGCCTCATGCTGCAGCAGTGTCTGACAATCGACTCCAGACGCGACGATGCCCGCCTGCCGAAATGGCAGGCGGGCATCGTGACGATCACGTGTTGTTGTGGATTACTTCAACCACTCGGCGACTACGTCGGGGTTGGCGTCAACCCAAATCTGTGCTGCCTCAGCTGCGGTCTTGCCGTCGCTGTCGACCATTGCAGCAATCTCGTTTTGCTGGTCGGTGGTGAGCTGCATCTTCGAGAGGAACGCAAAGGCTTTCGCGTTCTTGGCCTCGAGCTTGGCCGATGCTGCCTTGTAGAGAATGTCGACTGGGTAGTCGCAGGCGTAGCTGCCGTCGTTGGCGGTAGCTGCAGCAGTACATGCATCGGTCACGTCGGGGAGCTTCACTTCGGAGAGCTTCACCTTTGACTGCAACCAATGTGGCTGCCAGAACTGCAGCAACAACGGGGTCCCGTCTTTTTCGGCTTGCTGAACGGCGGTAATCAACGCAGCCTCAGAACCGGCCACCACGAACTTGAGTGGGAGGTTGAGGTTCTTGATGATCTGCTCGTCGTAGCTCACATAGCTGGGATCGCCCATCAAGAACTGACCGAGGTCGCCTGATTCGGCAGTTGCGAACAACTTGGCGTTGGCTGGATCTTTGAAGCCTTCCCAGGTTGCGAGGTCTGGGTGATCGGCGAGCATTGAGGTCGGGATGTACCAACCGATCTTGGCCTCAGGGCCAAGCTTGCCGATCTCGACGACTGTCTTCTTGCCGGTGATGTAGGTGTCGAAGTCGGCGCCGTGACCCGATGGCCACACTTCGAGAACGGCATCAAGCGAGCCGTCATCGAGGCCCGGCCACGTTGCCTTTTCGTCGATGTCGACGAGGGTGGTCTTGGTGCCGAGGCTTGCCTCGAGCACGATCTTGGCGACGTTGGCGTTCACAGCCGCGCCGGTCCATGGGTTCACAGCCAAGCTGATGTCGGCGCCAGCTGCAGGTGCCTTCGTGTCGCT
>JAPKZR010000016.1 GCA_026393695.1 Actinomycetota bacterium | reverse complement strand
CTGTTTACGGCGCTACGCCTTGGCCTCATCGTCGATGCCTTGCGGGTAGGTGGCGTGTTGCGAGTAGCCACCGACGATGCGGCCTACGCCGATGAGGTGCTCGAGGCAATTGCCAACGAACCTCGGCTGATCGGCGGCCGGATCGAGCGACCAGCGCAACGGCCGATCACAACATTTGAGGCTCGCGGGCACCGCGATGGCCGCGACGCGGTTGACATCGAGGCGACCAGACGGTCGTAAGAATGACCGCTGGGTGACGAAGACAAGAGTTATGAAGCGATGAGGCGAGTTGCGTCGAGTTGGCGCAACCGAGCGCTGGCCTCTTTGGCCACCAGCACCGGTACGAAATCGCGAACAGGAGCGGCTTCGAACTGGCGGGCGATGTCGGCGACGAGATCGTGAACGTATTCGGCATCGACCGAACCATTGGCCCGAGCGATAAGCGTTTCGGCCACAAACTGCAGGTGCGGGTTCAGCGCGGGTGCGTGCATGTCTGGCACGCTAATCCAGCGTCGGGAACCGGCGCAACAGGCGTTGGTCACATTGTGCCGAGCTGAGGGAAAACGTAAAAAGCCGCAGGATGAGGTGTACAAATAACCCCTGACCTGCGGCTTTCGTGGTGGTCCTGACCGGCGTCGATCCGGTGACCCTACGCTTTTCAGGCGTATGCTCTGCCGACTGAGCTACAGGACCGTGGTCCTCACCGACCGCATGCGACCGACGAAGATTTTCAGCATTACTTACCTTGACAACTGACCAGTTGCCAGTGAGTTTCCTCACTGGCAGCGGTCCCGACGGGGTTCGAACCCGCGACCTCCGGCTTGACAGGCCGGCGTGAACTCCACTTCACCACGGGACCAGAAAACTGGTCAGCACCCCCAACGGGATTCGAACCCGTGCCGCCACCTTGAAAGGGTGGTGTCCTAGGCCTCTAGACGATGGGGGCTAGGTACGTCTCCGGTTGAGAGCACACGTACATTATCCGGCGATGAGGGTGTTCGCGCCAACGGATTGCAGAATCGCCCAACATCGGTTGCTTGCGGGCATCGCGGGTCGGGTCGCGTAGCGTCTCGAACATGCGAGTTCGACCCGTTTTGTCTGCTGCGGCATTGGGCTATTTGTTGGGCACATTCCCTACAGCCGATCTGGTGGCGCGTCGGGTCTCGTCAGGCACCATCGACCTTCGCGCCCAGGGCAGCGGTAACCCTGGAGCGGCCAATGCCCTCAAGGTGCTCGGCAAGAGAGCCGGTGCCACCGTGATGGCCGGCGACATTTCGAAAGGTGCCTTGGCGAGCGGCATTGGCGGCCTCGTCGCCGGGCCGGCCGGGGCTCATATCGCAGGCACGGCCAGCGTGTTCGGGCATTGCTTCCCGGTGTGGAACGGATTTCGTGGGGGGAAGGGAGTTGCTGCCGGAATCGGGCAGTGTCTCGCCACGTTCCCGGCGTATCTCCCCATTGACCTCGCCATTGCAGGCGCAGTGGCGGCTACCCCGGCTCTCAAGCAACGCTCGTTCACCGCAGCGATGATCAGCAGTTCGGCATGGGTCGTTGGTGCCTTGGTGTGGTGGCGTAAGGGTCACGGCAACCTCTGGGGGCCCAAGCCGGGTCCGGGTCTCGTAGCGGCCGCAACGCTCAGTAGCGCAGCGATTGCCTACAAGTTTGTTGTGGCTCGCGAGCCAGGCTGACAGTTACTTCTTGCGCACCCTCGACAGATAGCGACGGCTTGCTTCGCGACTTTCGGGGTCGGTCATTGCGTAGACCAGCGAGTCGGCATCGTTTGCATTACGGCCCGTGCTGACCATTTCGTCGAGTGCAGCGTTGACCTGTTGCTTGGTTGAGCGCAGCGCAAAGGCTGTCTTGCTGGCCAATTCGAGGGCGAGCTTGTCGGTTTCGGATGCCAGATCGGCGGGGCTCACTACGTGGTTCACAAATCGCAAGGTACGCGCTTCGTGGGCGTCGAACGGGCGGCAGGTGAGCACCAACTCTTTGGTGATGGCCGGCCCAAGCTCGCGTACCAAGCGAGGGATGCCGCTCCACGCCAAAGGAATTCCGAGATCGACTTCGGGAATCACAAAGCGAGCGTCGGTTGCTGCAATACGGATATCGCAGGCCGAGGTCAGCACCACGCCGCCGCCAACGCAATGCCCGTGCACCGAAGCGATCGTGAGTTGGCGAACGTTGGCGAGTGCTTCGGTGGCAAGCCGACCGAGATCGGCGGCGTCGCGTGGACTCAGCGCACCATCGGAATGTTGGAAGTCGTTGAGATCGGAACCCGCCGAAAATGCCCGGCCGGCGCCGCGAACCACAACAACTCTGATTGAGGGCTGATCATCGAGCCATCTGCTTGCACCGACGATGTCTTGCAGCATCGCGTGCGACAAGGCGTTGAGGCGCTCGGGCCGGTTCAACGTGAGATACGCCACCCGGCTGTCACCGCTTGGGTCGTCGGCCGCTGTGGTGCTGACGATGAGGTTTGCGAACTCGGGAGCAGATGCCATCTGGCCAGAGTAACGCCCGATGGAGCGCCGCTCGGGAGCTACGACTGCAACGCGCGAATGCACCAGTCGAGCAACCAGCTGAGAAAGCCGTAGAGGTGGTGTTCGCCGGCCATTGGATGATCGTCGCCGATGTCTTGTAGGTCGTCATCTTCGCCTACGTCGAGCATCGTGCCCAGCACCAGCCGTAGGCCATTGAGCGCTTGCACGAACGCAAGCAGTTGGGCTTCGCTGAGCGGGGCGCTGTCGCCGCTGGTTTCGCTGAGGCATTCGTCGACAAGGTTCAGACCGGTGAGGCGCGAGGCCACCAAGTCTTCGCGCATGAGCCGTTGGTATTCGTCGTCCATGGCCTGGTCGCCGGGTTGGTGGTAGGCCGTGGGGAACAGCCGCCGCAGGCGATCGTCTTCGTTTGGCCCGAGTAGCAGTGCGCGTAGCTCGCCCATCAGGCGCAGCACCAGGTCTCGTTCTTCGATCTGCAGGTTGAGCCGGAAGCCCGACTTGGTGCGCTCTACGGGTGGCTTGGGTTTGCGGGCCACTGGTTAGCTGCCATCTCGCTGCATCGTGGCCCACAAACCGTGTTCGTGCAGGCGGAACACATCGAGTTCGGCTTTCTCGCGAGTGCCGTTTGAGACGACCGCACGGCCCTTTTGGTGCACATCAAGCATCAGCTCGGTTGCCTTCTCAAGGCTGTAGCCAAACAGCTTCTGGAACACGAACGTGACGTAGCTCATCAGGTTGATGGGGTCGTTCCACACCAGCACGATCCACGGAGTATCGGGCAATACCGACTCGTCCTGATCGGGTCGGTCGACCACGATGGGGGTCGGTGCGGTGGCCATGATGTGCATACTCGGCGACCATTCTCGCGCTCTTCGCCGTGAAACGGGCATTCGCATGGCTCCGAGCTAGGAACACGCAACTCTCGCCCCTACGATAAGCGCCGATGTCCGTCGGCTCCCGCCCCCTCGTTCCGTCTCGGCTTGCTCCGGGCAGCGCTGCCCATGGCGGTCGGCGTACCCCAACAACTGTGGTTGGCGGTTACATCGCGCTCACCAAGCCACGCATCATCGAACTGCTGCTGATCACCACCGTCCCCACGATGGTGTTGGCCGAAGGTGGCTGGCCGGCAACAACATTGGTACTCATCACGTTGTTGGGTGGCGCACTGGCCGCAGGCGGGGCCAACGCGTACAACATGTACGTCGATCGCGATATCGACAAGCTCATGGTACGCACGCAGGGTCGCCCATTGGTCACTGGGCTGATCAAGCCACGCAACGCGCTGTGGTTCGCCTCGGTGTTGCAGGTTATTGCGTTTGCTGTGCTGTGGAGTGGCGCCAACTTCTTGTCGGCCTGCCTCACCCTGTCAGCCACACTGTTCTACGTCTTCATCTACACCATTTGGTTGAAGCGAAACAGCAAGCAGAACATCGTCATCGGTGGCGCCGCTGGCGCAGTGCCGGTGTTGGTTGGTTGGTCGGCGGTCACCAACGATGTGGGCTGGGCCCCGGTTGTGCTGTTCGTCATCATGTTCTTGTGGACACCGCCTCACTTTTGGGCGCTGGCTATTCGTCACGTCGACGACTACCGCGCGGCCAACGTGCCGATGTTGCCTGCAGTTGCTCCGCTCAATCAGGTCTTGCGACAGATGCTGGTCTACACAGTCGTGATGGTCGGTTTCACAATGGTGCTCATTCCAGTGGGGCATCTCGGATGGATCTACGGCGTGTCTGCTGCGCTGCTCGGCGCACTCTTCATCGGGGGCACGATCGCGTTGTCGCGCAACCCCGAACCGCAAAAAGCGATGCGCCTTTTCGGCTACAGCATCAGCTATGTCACCTTGTTGTTTGGGGTTCTCACCCTCGATGTCCTTGTCCGCCACGGTTTCTGACGCCTTTCCCCCGACCTGTAACGTGCCAAGATTTTTTCACCGAAGTGCGCGGAGATTTCGGCTCGCAGTAGCCGCTGTGGGTAATGTCGAAGAAAGAACGGACCCGAATCTGAGCCGCTCCGGCGGACGCACGCGCACCGCCATGTGCTGTTTCGAAATGAGCTGTTGCCCATGACCACAATTGACACTGCCTCGCATACGGCCTTTGCTGGCGCCGGCGCTACTCACGCGCCCTCAGCCGTTGCCGCTTGGGTGACCACCAGCGATCACAAACGCCTTGGGCGAATGCTGATCGTTTCTGGTCTCGTGGCGTTACTCGGAATCGCTGCAGTCGGAGCCTTGCTTGGCTTCGAGCGCATCGACGCTGCGGCCACAACGCTCAATGCGAACAGCATCACGCAACTCTTCGCCATCAACCGAGTGGGGTTGGCGTTCTTCGCTGTGCTGCCAATCATGCTGGGCCTCGCCGTTGCGGTTGTGCCGTTGCAACT
>JAPKZR010000273.1 GCA_026393695.1 Actinomycetota bacterium | reverse complement strand
AGCTGGTGCGACCCCCGACCGGAATCATCACCGGCCAGTCCTTGTAGATGATGCCAACCATCAGCTCGCCTGGAATGTCGGCAGCGGTGAACACAGCGGTAACGCCCGGCGCGGCCTCGGCAGCGCTGGTGTCGATGGCAAGCACATCAGCGCGCGTGTGGTCAGTGAGATGTAACGCCGCGTGCAACATGCCCGGCACGCGCATGTCATCGACATAACCACGATCGCCCAGCGTGAGTTCGCGTGCTTCGTACTTCGCGCCTGCGCCACCAACGACATCGGAGAGCGCTGGCTCGAATGTCTTGCCAGTTGCGACCCCTTCGATGGCGTCGAGCACCTTCACGTATCCGGTGCAACGACACAGGTGAGCGCCCAGGTGGCGCGCCATATCGCCGCGCTTGAGGTCGGCACCCTTCTTGTCGATCTGGGCCTTGGCGCGCATCACAATGCCGGGGATACAGAAACCGCATTGCAACCCGCCGCACGCAGCAAACGCGTTGGCAAATCGATCGCGCTCTTCAACATCAACGCCTTCCAACGTGACGACAGACTTGCCTTCAATCTTCGCGATCGGGTGCTGGCAGCTGACCACAGCCTTGCCATCGATGAGCACCGTGCAACAGCCACATTGCCCGCTTGGCGAGCAACCATCTTTGGGCGACGTGATGTTGAGTTCGTCGCGCAGGGCCGACAGCAGGTGCGGGTGATCGCTACGCACGCTGACCGGCGTGCCATTCACGATGAATGGCACGGTCGTTGGGGCAGCAGATTCAGTCACGTTTTACATTTTGTCAAAGTCGGGACCATTTAGGAACACTAAGCGCGCAAAGCCTCCGCAGCGTGGAGCCTGATTACGACAACGAGTCGGCTTCATCACCCACGTATGTGGCCAACACGCGCTGCATGTTGATGATGCGGCACTCCTCGCTCGACAACGTGAGATGCGTGAATCCGGGCTGATGCAGGCCGCGCTGAAACCGCTTGAGCATCGAGAGGTCTTGATCGATCACAACGCCAAGGCTTGCGTCTGCAGGCAAGGCAACATCGAACGGCTTGACTGCTGGCGCACCTTGGGGCGCACGAGCCAGCAGATACATCGAGAGCTCTGCTTGATCGGGCGTGGCCCCTGGCCGCGAGATGAGCACATTGACCATGTCTCCCCACACCAGCACGGTGGTGTTGGGAAACAGGTTGTATTGCGAAAGCCGCAGGAGGCCATCGGTGTCGTAGCCATCAAGGTCGATGCCGCGCGTGAGTTGATGCTCACGAATTCGTTGCGCGATGACATCGCGAATTGTCTGACCCTCGGGCGGAACCGGAGCCGGCGATTGGGTCTTGAACTCGGGGCCCATGCGCTCGCCCTGAGTAACAACGAACGAATCCCACACGGCCTGATCGCTGCGGTCACGCAACCGCGGACTCGCCACGCCGTAGCGCTGATGCGACACAGAATGATGATCCCAAACGTGCTGCTCGGTGTTCATGTCGTCGATGCTTGCCAGCATTTCTGGATGGATGCCTTGCACGTGATACGTCTCACTGAAACCGTCGGCAACAACCTTCCAGTTGCTCTCAACGTTTGAGACGGTGGTGAAGCTGCACCGAAACTCGTGCAGGTTGGCCCACTCGCTGTCGTGCGGAACACCTTCGAGGTATTCATGCAGCGGGGCAGCGTGCGTATCGAGGTTCACGAAGACCAGCGGGCCCCACGTATCGACGCGCGCCGCGATGAGCGACAACTCGTCGTTGTCGAGCGTTCCGAAGCCCTTACGCGACGGCACCTCGCGCAATGCGCCCGAGAGATCCCACGCCCACCGGTGATACGGGCAACGCAGTTCTTCTAAGCCTGATCCACTGCCTTCGCAAATGGCATTGCCACGATGCAGACACACGTTTTGAAACGCTCGCAGCTCGCCATCATGGTCGCGAACAATGATGATGCTGCAACGGCCGCAGCGGTACTCGTAGAAGTCGCCTGGCTCGCGGACATGATCAACCGTGCACGCTACTTGCCACACACGCGGCCACATTCGCTCGGCCTCGAGGGCGGCGAATTGGGGTGAGGTATAGCGGGCCGATGGCACTCTCACTGGTACGACCGAATCGCTCACTTAGTTACCAGAGAGTTCGCTGATATCGATTGTCTGCTCAGCTGTTGGAAGCGTGATTTCAACCGCTGGGTTGATCTCTGTGAACCGTTCAGAAAACGTGACGTCGCGGTCGGCTAGCGGAAGTGTGAACGAAAGCTGACGCATGAAGTTTTGTGCGTCGACCCACACATCAATCTTGAGCACATCGGGGAGCGCAGCAGCATCGCCCATCTGGCTCCTCACCGCGCCAGCAGCGGCCATCAGCGCATTGTCAGTGTTCACATCGAACCGAAAATGTGCGGCCGTGACGCCATCGAGAATCGTCTCTCGCCCAAGATCTTCAATGTTCGTTGCCTGACCGGCCAGCGCCACTCCATCAAAAACCCGGTTGGTGTCAGGCGAAGTACCATCAGACACACCGAACCGAACCCAAGTCTTGCCAGAAGGAAGTGACTGGCCGTTACTCTCACCAGCCATGTACATCACGTGTGCGTTGAGGTCTGCGTAGGCCGTCTGCGTACTGCCCGCCGAGCCGCTGAGCTCGATCTGCATCAAGCCAGCGTCGACATCGATTATCCCTGTGATGGTTTGACGCGTATCGCCACCGAAGGCGAGATCGTCGACTTCGAAACGCAAGCGCTCAACATTCTGAGTGGTTGCGACGGAAGCCTTCAGCGAGAAGGTCTCTGGGTCTTTGGGCTTCAGCACAAACGACAGAGCGACGATCACGACGAACACGATCGCGCCGACAATGATTCGGCCACGACCTCTCGGCGGCTTCATCGCAGGCGTCGAAACAACTACCGATTCGTAGGGTGCGCCGGAAGCACTCGTAGGCGCCACCCCGGAGACCTCGTTGACGCCGTCGCTAGTACTCATCGCGCCGACCCTAGTCAGGCAGGACGACTCCGCGTTGTGTTGTGATGCGGCCGTACACCTCGGGGCGTCGATAGCGATCGAAGTTGAACAACGTGCCGGTGTAGCGGGCACACCAATCGAGATCACAACGCGCCACGATGAGTTCGTCGTCGGTGGTCAACGTCTGGGCAACGATCTGGCCGCTGGGTGCAACGATCATCGATTGGCCAAGCGAATCGACGCCTTCTTCAACGCCGGCCTTGGCGACGCCAACCACCCATGTGCCGTTTTGATAGGCGCCGCTCTGCATGACCAATGCGTTATGGAAACCCTGCAAGATGTCTTGGCTCGGGTCGGGCACGTAATGAATGGGCGTGTTGTAACCGCAGAGAATCATCTCGACTCCCTGCAGACCCATCACTCGATACGACTCGGGCCAGCGACGGTCGTTGCAGATCATCATTCCGATGACGCCATCAAACGCTCGCCACACACCGAAGCCCTCGTTGCTTGGCTCAAAGTAATAACGCTCGGCGTGTTGAAACGGCCGACCGGGTTCGTGATGCTCGTGGCCCGGAATATGCACCTTGCGGTATGTGGCAACAATCGAACCATCACGCTCGACAAGTGTCTGCACGTTGTAGCGGTGGCGAGTGCCGTCGGCGTCGGTCTCGATGCTTGCGTAGCCAAGGCTGAACCCCATGCCGAGCCGCTTCGCTTCATCGAACAACGGCTGTGTGTCGGCATTGGGCATCGCGGTCTCGTACCAGTGGTCGGCTTCGGTGATGTCATCCACAAACCAGCGAGGGAAAAACGTGGTGAGCGCAAGCTCAGGGAAAACAACCAACTGCACGCCGTGTTCGTTGGCCTGATGGAGCAACGCAATCAACCGCTGCACCACGCTGGCACGGGAGTGATCGCGTTGAATGGGTCCGAGTTGCGCTGCGCCAACGGTGAGAATTCGAGACATACGCCCACCACAGTGACGGCACAACCCCAACGTCGTCAAGTAATGACCGGCGGATGGTCATGCAGCAGGGGCCGCAGCACGCGCGATCTGCACCAGCGTTTGATCACCATCGGCGACCATCCATGCCAGGCCTGGCCGTGCTGCAATGGGCAACCGGCGCGGCAGCACGGCGTTCAACAAATCGCCATCGTGATCAGAGCAGGCGGCCATCACCAAGCCAAGCCGCGACCTGCGCACTGCGTTTGTCCAGTGCCCGTACGCCGAGCGCAACGCATCGGGGCGTGCAGCGGCCGCAACCGTGACACCCTCTCGTCGGCTCGACACCAGTTCGGCCAAGTCGCCGTGCTCGTCGTTCACCAACTCGGCATCATCGATCACTAACAACGCATCACCACCTGCTGGCAGCGCGGCGAGCATCGCGTCAACCGTCTCGAACACATGACCTTCGCGTGCGCTGCTACGACGCGGCGGCAGCGACGCCACCCATCCCCAGGGGTGAGCCTGCTGCCACGCCGAACACACCGTGTGCAACGTGGCGCTGCGGCCACTTCGATACGGTCCCACTACGAGCAGATGCTCTCCGCTCGGCACGGCCATGACGCTGGGTTGCAGCGAGCTATACGACATGCCGATGAGCAGCTCAAGGTCGCAACCCGACTTCACCGTGGCCGGTAGTTCCGCAAGATCAACGTGAGTTGGCAGCGAACCAAGCGCTCGGGTGGTGTGACAAATTGGCCTCGGCGCAAGACCTTCGAAGGTCAACTCGTCTACGGCGACGAGTTGCGCCTCACAACGCGTGCGCACATCGACAAAGCGCCCCGGCACCGCTTCAGCAAGCGTCAGCGCACGCAGACCGAGCGCTGACGCATCGCCGGGATCGGCAAGATGAAACACCCAACGGTGCGCCATCTGACTGAGCATGCCCGAAGGCACTGCACCCGGCTGCGTAGTGGTGAGCACAACAGCGATACCAACCGACTGTCCCTCAGCGATGAGTGCATCAAGCTGAGCGAGTTGCTCGAAGAGATCGCTCGACTCGAGCTCGGCGCGCAGCGCGCCGATGCCGTCGATCATCAACACCATCGAATCGGCGAATGTAATTTCCCGGCGCGATTTTCGACTCGCCCGATCACAGTCGAGCATTGCCAGCAGTCGCGTGAGCCGCTCGCGATCGCGCAACTCGACAACCGTCGCACAGCCGCTCACCGACTCAAGATGCTTCAGCCGCGGATCACCCATTGCGTCGATCACAAAGAGTTCGGCGGACGGTTGATGGTGCAACGAATGAGCAACGAGTGCGAGAAGGGCCGAGGTTGAGCCCATCCCGCTTGCGGCAGCGATCAGCAGGTTTCCGTCGCGCGGACTCCATTGCAACAGCGGTTGCTGCTGCCGATCGGGGTCATCAATAACGCCGAGCGCGCCAGGGGCGACGGCACGAGCGGCGAGCAACGTTGGCAGCGGGGCCAACCACGGACGGTGCGGCGCCTCAATCCCGCATTGAGTTGCGGCTGCGCTGATCGCTCGGACCAACGTGCTCAGTTCGGTGGGCTGTTTGCCGTCGGCCTCATTCGATAGGTGACTCGCCGCGACGGCGCTGACGGCGCCGAACTCGCGCACCGTCAGGTGACCGGCAGCAGCGACAACAGGACCCGTTGAGCGTGCGGTCTGAAACATCACGTGCTCGTCGCTACCAAGACGCATGATCGCTCGACCCGCAATCGCGCGTGGCAGTGCAGCGGCACTTGCTTCGCCGATTACGTCGTTCGAGTCGGCCGGATCCTGCACGCGCAAGGCGATGCGCAGGTTGGTATTGGCGCGAATGTCATCACCGATAACCCCGTTCGGACGTTGCGTTGCCAGCACCAGATGCACACCAAGACTGCGCCCGCGCTGCGCAACACCGAGCAAGGCTCCGATGAACGACGGCTGTTGCACCGCAAGCGTGGCGAACTCGTCGATCACCACAACAAGTCGGGCGAGGCCCTCCAGCCTGGGCTCAGAAGCGCGTATCGATCGATATGACGACAGGTCAGTAGCACCGGCGTCGCGTAGTAGTTGTTCGCGGCGACGCAGTTCGGCTTCAAGGCTGCGCAAGGCCCGCTCGCCAAGGCGTTCGTCGAGGTCGGTCACCACGCCCACAACATGGGGCAGATCGACACACGCATCAAACGTTGCGCCGCCCTTGTAATCGACAAGCACAAACGTGATTTCGTCGGGACTCAATCGTGCGCACAGGCCGACCACAAGGCTGCGCAGCAACTCACTTTTGCCAGCCCCCGTGGTTCCTGCGATCAAGGCGTGTGGTCCGTCGCTCGCTAGATCGATCTCGACAACTCCGTCGGCAGCAACACCAAGCGGAGTGCACGGCGATGGGTCGATGCCGTTCGACGTCCATTGCGAGGCCACTGCTTCGGTCAACAAGGCATGATCGTGTGCATCGAGGCCGAGCAGCTCAATAAGCCCCACGCCTCGCGGTATCGCCGAGGTTTCGTCGGCCGCTTCGGGATCAATGAGTCCGGCGATAGCTGCGGAGGCCCGCAACGTGTGAGCCACCGACGCCGCCGCCACATGCACGATTACTGGTTCCACCGACGAGCGCAGGTCGGTTGTCCACAAACCCCGCGAGTGTTCATCAACAACGAGCGATCTTGTCGCAATCGCAGGAACGTCGCCGGACGCAGCGCACAACAGCAGCACCACCAGATCGCGACGCGACGCAAGCAGGCGGCGCAGGGCACTGGTTCGCGCCGAGAACAAACTGGGCCGGTCCACGACGACAACGAGTGGCCGAGCATCATCAAGGTCGAGGTCGCTCACGAACTGGCCGACGTCGTGGGCACTCATGATCATTGGCGCGCCGACAGCATCGGCCGCGTGCGGCAACCACCCCAAGAAACCCCACTCAGTCGGGTTGTCGACCACTGCTGCGAGTTGCCAGTCGGCGGGGCCGCTTGCAGCCGAGAGCTGCACGACGAAGCTGCGAACGACTCCACAAGTCACGCGAGGAGAACCAACAAATGCAGTGACCGAACCCGCTTCCAGAACCACTGGGTATGCAACGTTGTCGATGCGGGCCGCTGCGCGAATCGCGGCCACTACATCCGGCTCCACATCGTCGCTGAGCCCCCCAACTCGCAGTTCCACAGTGGTGTCTCCCCGCCCAATGGAAACCGTGAAGGCATCTCGATCGCCACGACGCACCGACCACAGCGAACCGAGCCGAGCGTTCATCGCGGTGAGCGCAGCATCGAGTGTTGGCGTGGTCGCTCGATGAAAGGAATGCGCCGCGATGCGCTGCTCGCGTAATCCAGCACCGAACGCCAGCCGGGCTTGCTCGTATCGGCGACCAGCCTTCGCCTCGGCGCGCGCTCCTGAGTATCGCTGCGTGGCCCACGTGCCCAGCGCCACGAACGCCCCCATGAGTCCAAACAACAAGAACGTCGACTGCCCGAGCACCAACGCCATCGCCACCGCACCAGCCACGCCAAGGGCGGCGGGGATGAGTGCGCTCGTAGCCACCGTCGAGCCTGTTCGCTCTCGTTGCGGAGCCTGCGCGATCGGCGGCTCGAAGGAGTGAATCTGACGAGGTGCGCGAACGAACGGCGTGTGCCACGGGTCCGTCGCTGATACCTGAGGCGCGGCAACCTGGCGCAGCCGGCTGGCGGCGTCCGCGTCGCTGTCATGGCTGGCGTCGCTTACCACTCGCAGCTCAAGCAAGCTGGATCCAATCTCGATGCATTGCCCAGCACCAACGTGCGCCACTCCCTCAAGCGGGCGTCCATCCACAGCGACGCATGAGCGCCCGGCGAGTTGCGTGAGGCGCACCGTGCCGTTGTCCCGCACCTCAAGGCTGGCGT
Source organism: Actinomycetota bacterium (assembly GCA_026393695.1). Lineage (GTDB taxonomy): Bacteria > Actinomycetota > Acidimicrobiia > Acidimicrobiales > Ilumatobacteraceae > WLMZ01. The sequence goes on along the minus strand of JAPKZR010000273.1, from coordinate 10,762 downwards.
GATGGAGCTCAAGCTCAGGGTCGTCGCAGCGCACGCTCGCTCGTGGCGCTCGGCCAATGAGATGCGACCCGGCGGCCAGTCGAACGCTGACACCAGCGTCAGGTCCCGCTACCCAAACCGCCTCAATCACTGGTGGGCCTGCCGCCGTCGGCATCGGTGCATACGTCAGCAGTGATCCGTAATGAATACCGCTGCAGATCACGCGCAGCTGAGGGTCGATCGCAACGCCGTCTACGTACATCTCGCGGCTCAGATCTCGTTGGCCTTCTTGCGCGAGTGCCAGATACAGGTCGCCGACCGTGGTGGCCCCGCTCACAGCGCTCACAACAAGCCGTCGGCCATCAGGGTCCAAAAGGTCAAACGAGCCTTCGCAGAGTCGGGCCGGGCTTGTGCAATCGTTCAGCGTCACGGCCGGCTAAGTGGCCGTGACCGCATCGCTGCGGAAAGCAAACACGCTCACAGACGCCGCCTTGCCGGTTTCTTAACAAAAGTCACCGTTTCTGTGAGCCCACCGGTGAGGCCCGCGATGAGACCGCAACCGCATCGTGGCCGTTATGAACCATCCGCAACTTCCCCGCCAGTCCCGCCCCCATTCATCAGTCCCGAGCCGCACCCAACAGGCGCCACTGGTGCGCCAGTTGCACGACGAATGGCGTCACATCAGCATCGGTGCCAGCGAGTTACGCACGGCAAACAGTTGGGGCTTGCCCGGTGACCCCGTGCAATCGCTTGATGAAGTGCTCAGCCGTTGCGGCTTCCGGGCCGCACCCTTGCCGGGCGAGGCTGCGCAAACGCACGTTGCCGACGACAACGAGTCCTACTTGCTCAGCGTGGTCGAGCTCGCCCGCACCAGCACGCTTGCGGCTCGGGTGGTGTTGCAGCGGATCTTGCCGGGCCTCAGCGCCGTGGCAGGCCGCCACTCAATGAACCGCACCCAACGCCACGCCGTGCTCGATGACATCGTGGCCAATGCGTGGCCGATCATCTTGAAGTACCCAGTTGAGCGGCGGCCGCGTTACATCGTGGCCAATCTGGTTCGCGACACCTCGTTCGAAACCTTCGTTCGTCCGATCCGACGCAAGTCGTCGGGCGAGATTCCCACCTCGCACGACCGCATGACCGAGAGCGCAAGCGAGCAACCGGTCGAAGCCCTCGACGAACTTGTGGGCATCCTCAACGAGGCTCGGAGCCAGGGAGTCGAGCAAGCAGACATCGATCTCATCTGTCAGATCGTCAGCATGGGTCGCCCCGAAGATGTGGCCCTGCTGCTCAATGTGACCCCGCGCACGGTGCGCAACCACCGCAACGCGATCGTTCACCGACTGCGCAACGTTGTTGCCGAAGCGGCGTGAGGTGGTCAGTGAAAGCGACGCAGGCGAAGACTGTTGGTCAGCACAAATACGCTCGAACTCGCCATCGCCAACCCAGCGATGACCGGGTTCAGATAGCCCGCCGCAGCCAACGGAAGCGCTGCCACGTTGTAAGCGAATGCCCAGAACAAGTTGCCCTTGATGGTGCTCAGGGTTCGGCGGCTCAATCGCAAGGCATCGGCGGCCCCACGCAGATCGCCGCTCACGATGGTGAGATCGCTGGCCTCAATCGCTGCGTCGGTGCCGGTGCCCATCGCAATGCCAATGTCAGCCTGGGCCAAGGCTGCTGCGTCGTTGACACCATCGCCCACCATCGCCACGATGGCGCCCTCGGCCTGAAGCCGCCGCACCACGTCGACCTTGTCGGCAGGCAACACTTCAGAGATCACGTCGGCTTCGCCAATGCCTACTTCGGTAGCCACGGCAACCGCGGTGGCGCGGTTGTCGCCGGTGAGCAAGATGGAGCGCAAGCCCAGGGCGCGCAGGCTGGCGATGGCTTCGCGGCTGGTTGGCTTGGGCGTGTCGGCAACTGCGATCACGATGCGCACCTCGCCGTTCCACCCGGCGGCAATCACCGTGCGACCCTTCGCCTGATTTCGTTGCACGGCCTCGGCCAGCGCTGGCGACAGTTCGCCAAACTCGGCCGCCACAAAGTCGGGACGGCCAGCGGCGGTGCGGACGCCATCGACCACGCCAACCACTCCGCGGCCAGGCTGATTCGCAAACTCGTCAGGCGGTTGCAATGGTTGCAGCGTCTCGAGAGAGCGCACGATGGCGCGGGCAACGGGGTGCTCACTGGCCGACTCAAGCGACGCAACTCGACGCAACGCTTCGTCGCGATCTTGGCCGGCACCAGCAACCACATCAACGACGTCCATCCGGCCGGTGGTGACAGTGCCCGTCTTGTCGAGCACCACCGTGTTCACCTGACGGGTGCTCTCGAGAATCTCAGGGCCTTTGATAATCAGCCCAAGCTGTGCGCCACGACCAGTGCCCACCAGCAACGCAGTGGGCGTCGCCAAACCGAGGGCGCACGGGCACGCGATGATCAGCACCGCCACAGCGGCGGTGAACGAACGGTTGGCATCTCCAGTAATCGCCAGCCAACTCACAAGCGTGACGATCGCACCCAGCACCACCACCGGCACGAAGACCGCGCTCACCCGATCGGCCAGTCGTTGCACAGGCGCCTTACCCGACTGAGCGTTCTCTACGAGTCGGGCGATGTGAGCCAAGGTTGTGTCGCTACCCACGCGAGTGGCGCGCACCACCAGTCGGCCACCCACGTTGATAGTGCCACCGGTAACGGTGGAGTCGCGGCTCACATCGACCGGCACGCTTTCACCGCTGAGCATCGATGCATCCACTGCCGATGTGCCGTCGATGACAACACCATCGGCGGCGACCTTCTCGCCGGGACGCACCACAAACGAGTCGCCAACGCGCAGCTCAGCAACTGGCACCAGCACTTCAACCGAGCTACGAAGCACCGATGCTTCCTTGGCACCAACATCGAGCAGAGCGCGCAGTGCCGCACCAGATCGGCGCTTGGCGCGGGTCTCGAAATAGCGCCCGGCGAGCATAAACACCACCACCGACGCGGCCACCTCGAGATACAACTCGCTGTGCGTCACCACTGCGTGGGCACCGGTGTGGTCCATTGCGGCAGTGGTGCGCGCTGGCAGCAGCGTGAGGCGCATCTTCATTCCGGGCGTGCCTGCATCGCCCACAAACAGCGACCAGATGCTCCAGCCAAACGCGGCGATGACACCCAACGACACGAGGGTGTCCATGGTTGAACTGCGCTGAGTGGCGTTGCGCCACGCCGACAAGTGAAACGGCCACGCGCCCCAGATGGCCACGGGGGACGCCATCGCAAACGACAGCCACTGCCAATTACGAAACTGCAATGCGGGCACCATCGACAACACCACTACTGGCACAGCGAGCACCGCGCTCACGATGAGTCGCTGACGAAGATCGTTGGCTCGCTTCTCAGCAGCGCGCTCGAGCGGCGAGAGCTCATCAGTTTCGGCGGGCGACGATGCTGGCGGTGCATGCACCGAGGCGCCGTAGCCCAACGCCTTGACCACTTCGATCAATGCCGCCGGGTCGGCAACACCATCGGTGTACGAGACAGCTGCGCGCTCGGTCGCGTAGTTCACCGTTGCGGTCACGCCATCAAGCCGATTGAGCTTCTTCTCAATACGCGCCGCACACGCCGCACAGGTCATGCCGGTGACGTCGAGATCGACAGTTTCGTGGTCAAGCACCTCGGTGCCAGTAGCTGAGGTAATCACGGTGGCCTCAGCCGACCGGTTCGAATCCGGCTTCATCGACGGCTGCGAATATCGAGGCCTGATCGAGATCGGCGCCAGACACCACAACAACTTTTGTGCCGAGATCAACAGTCACGTCGGTGACCCCACTGAGTTTTGAAATCTCGCCCTTCACCGCTGCTTCGCAGTGACCACAAGTCATTCCTGGAACCGTGAATGAAAGAGTGTTCATGAGTTGGTCCTTTCGCTTGCCCTAGGCGCGCAACATGCGCTCGACGGCCTTGGTGGCCTCGGTGACGAGTTCTTCAGTACGGGTTGAATCGCCCGACGCAGCGGCACCGACAACGCAATGGCGAAGGTGCTCATCGAGCAACAACAAGCCCACGCCCTGCAGCGCCTTGCTTGCCGCCGCCACTTGAGTGAGTACATCGATGCAGTACGTATCGTCCTCGATGAGTCGCTGCAGGCCGCGCACCTGACCCTCAACCCGGCGCAGCCGCGCCAGCACTTGCGTCTTGTCGTCGTGATAGCCGGGCGTCACTGCATCCACGAGAGAAGCATACCCCTAGGGGGTACCACCTGCAAACGACTGAACGACGGCTAGCGGCGCTGCGTGAAATGGGCGTGACGCTTCTCGAGAAACGACGCAATGCCCTCTTGCGCATCGGCAGTCACAGCCGCTGATGCCATGAGATCGACAGCAAACTCATAAGCCCGATCTTGCGGCAGGCCGATCTGCTCGTAGAAACCCTGCTTGCCCATCGCCTTCGAGAGCACGCTGCCGCGCGTGGCACGGGTGATGAGGTCGAGCGTGGCCGCGTCGAGGTCGGCGGCGGGAACCACCCGATTGATCAAGCCCCAGTCGGCAGCAGTAGCCGCATCAACAAGATCGCCGGTGAGGGCCATCTCGAGCGCCCGCTTACGACCGATGTTGCGGGCGACAGCAACGAGCGGCGTGTGGCAGAAGAGTCCTCCCTTGCCTCCCGGAATCGCGAAGCCTGCGGTGTCGGCGGCAACGGCTAGATCGCACGTTGCCACCAGTTGGCAGCCGGCTGCTGTGGCCAACGCGTGCACCTTGGCCACCACGGGCTGGGGCATGGCCTGCACTGCGTCCATCATTTCGGTGCACACCTCGAACAGGTGCGTAGTCTCGGCAACCGTGGCACCTGCCATGTCGCCAAAGTTGTGGCCCGCGCTAAACACCGGGCCGTTCGCAGCCAGAATCACGCCATCTGCTTCGCTGGAGGAAACCTCGTGCAGCGCATGGGTGAGCTCGAGCATCATGGCCATGGAAAGCGCGTTGCGCTTCTCGGGTCGGTTCAGCGTGATGGTGGCAATCGGCCCATCAATGCTGACGAGAAGCTGTTCGTAGCGCACGGAGCAAGTCTCGCAGATTCGGCAAGTGCCTCATTCACCGTGGCCTCACGGGTGCTGTTCAAGCCTCAGGCCCAAACCCGCACCGCTCTCGGCGGTCAACGTGAGCGCATCAGCATCGATCGCAAACTGCACCGCGCCGGCGAGCACGGCAAGCATGTGCTTTTCAAGTTCCGCTGCCTCGCCCAGACACGCCATACGAGTTGTGGCCATCGCGCCGATCGTGATGTTGTCACCAACAACCGTGAATTGGGCAGAGCCGGTATTGCAGCCAAGGCTGGCCGCGAGCGCTCCGTCGCTACCAAACAGAATCGACCCAACTGCGCCCTGCGGTGGCGTTGATGCAACGTCGCCCTGGATGATCGTGTCGACCAACCATCGGGTTCCAACGACCGACGCGTCTGGTTGAGCAGTCTTCTTATCCAGCATGGTGATGCTCCCTGTAGGGCCCGAAATCACAAGCGTGTCGGCATCCGCTGTGAAGGTTGGATCGGTGGTCAACAACGAAACGAGCCACTCGTCTTGGCTCATCAGTTCAGGCGCGCAGCCCATCTCTGTTTGCGAAAGCGCATCGACGCGCAGGGTGCCACTGACCACTGAATAGCTTCCGCCGATCGAATTGCATCCGGCCTGCACACTCAGCGTGCCCCGCGTGTCGAACGAGATCGAGATGGTTGTATTTGCAACCAACTCGTGCCCCGTCACCTCAGTGGAGAGATACGTGCGCCCAGCCTCGGGCGAAGAACTCGGCGATGTCGACGCCGTTGTACCGCCCGTGATCTGGCTGCTGCCGCAACCGATGAGAGCGCATGAGACGAGGAACGTGAGTAGGCGGCCAGAGTTCATGCCCTTGAGACGTTACGGCACGTGCAACTGGTTCCAGAACAAACTTCTTCGGGGGCCTAGCGAGGTGGAATCAGCTGGGCAGTCGAAGCAGGCGATCTACCGCTGCGGCGAGGGGCGGCAGGTCGTGATCGATGGTGGATTGGATGATGGCATGATCGGTGTCGAAGTAGCGGTGAGCGAGGTAATTGCGCATCGCGGCGATGTCACTCCACGCGATGTCGGGCTCCTGCGCCAGCACGTCGGCGCCGATGGCTTTGACGGCCTCGCCGATCTCGATGAGCCGAACCCTCACAGCGTCAAACACGAGGCCGTCGTCGAGTCCGCCGCGGGCAAGGTGACCGCGAATTGCGTCGATCGCGATAACGATGTCGTTGAGCCACTGGTCGTCGCGTCGGGTCATAGGGCGATGGCCTCGGTGAGAGTGGCCTCGCGGACAGCCGGCTTGAGTGAGCTGGCAGGGACGACGTCGACGTCGACGCCGAGCAGGTCTTTGAGTTCTCGTTTGAGCCCGGCGAGACCGACCAAACCAACTGCAGGATCGAGATCGACGAGTAGATCGATATCACTGGTGTCGTGATCCTCGCCACGCGCAACGCTGCCAAAGACACGGACGTTGCCAGCGCCGCGCAGTTCGCAGGTAGAGATGACGGCACGACGATGTCGGCGAAGGCGTCGCCCGAGTGGGGTATCGGGGAGCCCGAGCGTTCGGTTGATAGCCGGGACGAGTTCTAGGCGCAGGTGACTGCCGGTGGCTTCAACCAGCTTTCTGAGCATCTGGAAACCGGGTTCACGTTGGTCGGATTCGTAGGCGCTGATCACCGACTGAGCAACGCCGGCGCGTCGAGCCAGTTCGGTCTGTGAGAGACGAGAGCGGCGGCGCGCATCGCGAATAATCGCTCCGGAGCTGTCGAAATCCATGCCGGGACGATATCACGGATCGTCTATATTGATCGCGCCTACCCAAATCAGCATGGCTCGCACCCGCCGAGTCATTCGCAGGCTCGAATGGCCTCTGAACTGGTGCGCCCCCTGGGGCTCGAACCCAGAACCAATGGATTAAAAGTCCACTGCTCTACCATTGAGCTAGAGGCGCTTGGCTGGCCAAGAAACGAGAAGCAACGCTCTCAGGTCTCAGTCCGTAACTCAGGGCATGACGCTATCAGGTGACCCCGCAGTCGCCGTTGGCCGAATCGATTGTCGGCGCTGCTTTCAGCAAGCGAGCGCCACCCGGCAACACCCAGCGACTAGGCCTTCGAGAGCTCGAGTCCAGCCAGATTGCCTTCGGCGCGCCATGCCTCAAGCACCTTGATGAACGCAATGGCTCCCCCGCCGTAACTGGCATTGCGAGTGCTTCGATCACCGGGCTTGCCTTCGTTGTTGTAGTAGCCGGGTGTGCACGCCTCGAGGAACTTCTGATTGTTCTGCGACAGATCGATAATGGTCTGCACCCAAGCGTCTTCGGCATCGTCGTTGGCCTCAATGACCGTGATGTCGTTTTCGAGAGCATGAGTCACGATGTACGCGAGGTGCTTGCTCTGCTCGTCGATCATGTGTGGGAAGTTGACCGTGAAACCCGACTGGGTGTTGCTGAAGATGAAGCAGTTCGGGAAGCCGCGGCTATGCATGCCGTGCAACGTGGAGGCGCCGTCGGCCCACTTCTCGGTGAGCGTGATGCCGTCGCGGCCAATGAGTTCGTAGCCCGAGCGCCGCACATAGTCGGTGCCTACCTCGAAGCCAGTGGCGTACACGATGCAGTCAAGTTCGTGCTCGACTCCATCGACCACAACACCGCGCTCGGTGATGCGCTCAACGCCTCGTCCGTGTGTATCGACCAGCGTGACATTGCTGCGGTATCGTCGTGGAAACACGGGCGCTTGCAGAACTGGCGGTAATAGGGCTTGAGCGCTTCGGCGGTTGCGGGGTCGTTCACGATGGTGTCAACGCGTGAACGGATCTGCTCCATCTTTTCGAAGTCGGCCAACTCGAGAGTGTTTGAAATGCCCTCGGGACTCAGGTCGGCGGCACCACGGCGAACCATCACCAACAACTTGCCGATGATGTCGGTCCAGCCGTCGTTCACCATGTCTTCGGGCTCGAAGCCACCCGACACAAGCGTGTTGAAGTTCTCCATGCGGCGCTTCTGCCATCCGGGCTCAAGAGTGTCGACCCACTCAGGGTCGGTGGCCCGGTTGTTGCGCACATCGATCGACGACGGCGTGCGCTGAAACACGAACAGATGCTCGCTGCCCTCGGCCAGGTGAGGGATGCACTGCACCGCTGTAGCGCCGGTGCCGATGATGCCCACGCGCTTGCCCTGCAATCCGACAAGACCACCATCGGAGTCGCCGCCGGTGTAGGCGTAGTCCCAGCGACTGGTATGAAACGTGTGACCCTTGAAGCTCTCGATGCCAGCAATTGCTGGCAGCTTGGGGCGATGCAACGGGCCGTTGGCCATGCACACAAAACGAGCGCGCATACGGTCGCCGCGGTTGGTGGAGATGATCCAACGTTCGCTGTCATTGTCCCACGACATCGCGGTTACTTCGGTCTGAAAGCACGCGTTGTCGTAGAGGTCGAAGTGCTTACCGATCGAGTGACAGTGCGCCAAGATCTCGGGGGCACGCGTGTACTTCTCGCGAGGGATGTAAACGATCTCTTCGAGCAAAGGAAGGTAGATGTACGACTCAACATCGCACATGGCACCGGGGTAACGGTTCCAGTACCAAGTGCCGCCGAAGTCGCCACCCTTTTCGATGACCCGAATGTCTTTGACTCCGGCCTCACGCAGTCGAGCGCCGGCAAGGAGTCCACCAAAACCGCCGCCGATAATGACCACATCGGTCTCGTCGGAAAGCGGTGCGCGTGTGAGCGGATCGACATATGGATCCACGAGGTAGCGCGCGAAGTCGCCAGCCACTTCGAGGTATTGCTCGTTGCCATCGGCACGCAAACGCTTGTCGCGCTCGACGCGATATTTGTCGCGCAGTGCGTCGGCATCGAAAGACGCAGCAGCTGCCTGGTCGTCAGAGTGAGTTGTCGACATTCGAATACCTCGATGTGTTGGGCCGCGTTGTGAGCGACCATCGACTAGTTCTTACTACGCCGCCTTCACCCGCCGCCGAGCCGAGACCCCACGATTCAGTGTGACCCGCCGAGTTTGTTGAAGACGATTGGTCAAGGGTCGACCAAATGTCTTCAACAAACCGTTTGTTGAAGCGAAATGGTGGTTGCCGACGGGTGGTGGTGGTTGCCGACGGGTGGCGGAGGGTGCGGGGGTGACTGGTTAGGACTCGAGTTGGTGGCCGAGCGACTGCACGGCCTCGATGAACTCGTCGATCATGTCGTAGACCACTTGGGCGGCGGTCTTGGTGGTGTTCATCGTGCCGACGATTTGACCAACGAAGTAGTTGGTGAGTTGCTCGGCGCCAGAGCCGGGACGAAGAGCAGCGCGGTCGATGCGCTGAAGCGCCTCGCCAACCAAGATGGGCTGCATTGGCATACCCAATGGCTGAGGGTGCGTGGGGTCGTCCCATTCGTCGGTCCATGCCGTGCGCAACTGCCGCGCTGGCTTGCCGGTGCGTGAGCGCGAACGAACAGTGTCGGACGACGTGGCCTCGAGGAACTTGCGCTTCACGGTTGGATGCGTCTCGGCCTCCTCGGTGGTGAGCCACACGGAGCCACACCACACGCCTGCTGCACCGAGCGCCATCGCTGCGGCCATCTGGCGTCCGCGACCGATGCCACCTGCACCAAGCACTGGCACCGGGGCAACTGCATCGACGATTTCGGGAATGAGCACCATCGAGCCAACCTCGCCAGTGTGGCCACCGGCTTCGGCACCCTGGGCGATGATGATGTCGACACCAACGTTTACGTGACGCTGCGCGTGCTGCGCCTTGCCAGCCAACGCGCCGATGAGACGGCCTTCTTCTTTGACTCGCTCGATCATGTGCGACGGAGGCGGCCCGAGTGCGTTGACAACCAATGACGGTCGATGCGCAAGTGCGATCTCGAGCAACGGCCCGGCTTGGTTGGCAGAGAATGGCACGGCACCATCGCCGCCACTGCGCCCGCTGAGAATGCCACCGCCCTCGCCTGCGTTCAGCGTGGGTACGTCGTAGCGGCGCAGGATGTCGTTGACGAACTCGATGTGTGCGGCCGGGATGAGGCTGCGGATGTCGTCGAGTGTGTAGCCGCCGCCGTCGGAGCCCGCGTATTTGGCCGGCACGATGAGGTCGACGCCATATGGCAGGTCGCCCACTTCGGCCTCGATCCAAGCGAGGTCGATTTCGAGTTGCTCGGGCGAGTGCGCGACTGCGCCAAGCACACCCATGCCGCCGGCTCTGGTGACCGCAGCGACAACATCTCGACAATGTGTGAACGCCAGGATCGGAACGTCGATGCCAAGCATCTCGGTAATCGGTGTCTTCATCGCTCAATCCTCCTGTGCGGCCGGGCGCCGCAATTGCTGATGTTGTCAGGGCAACATTGACGGTCACAAATTACCGCACGTATTATCAGCAACATGCACCGCACCTTGTTGGCACCGCCACTGCGTTCGAAACTCGACACAGCGTCTGAGCAATTTCAGCAGAACCGGGCCGACATGCTCGAACAGCTCGAAGTAATCGACGGCCTGCTCGATGACGCCGAAGCCGGCGGCGGCGCCAAGGCAATGGAGCGCATGCGCGCACGAGGCAAGTTGCCTGTGCGCGAACGCATCGCCAACGTGCTCGATCCCGACAGCCCATTCTTCGAGATCAGCGCGCTCGCTGGATACGACAGCGACTACGCGCTCGGCGGCGGAATGGTGGTGGGCATCGGCATCATCGCTGGCACTGAATGTGTGATCTTGGCGAACGACCCATCGGTGCTCGGTGGCGCGCTTACTCC
>JAPKZR010000030.1 GCA_026393695.1 Actinomycetota bacterium | reverse complement strand
AGCGCCGAACGCTCCTTCCTGGCCGAGTTGGGCTCAGGCTGTTCGTTGCCCATTGGGGCACATGTCAGCGACGGCCATCTCACTGCGTTCTTAGCCAACGACAATCACCGTTCGCTGCAATCAACCATTCGGCTCGGTCACGACTGGTCCGCTACGGCCATCGAAACCGCTCGAGCAATGCACGCCGAGATCCAGCGTTGACCGAACTGCCGTTGGCTCACCGACGAGTCGTCATGACTCGAGCGGTCGATCAGATTGAGCCGTTGGCGCAACGGCTACGCGCCCTCGGCGCCGAACCAATCGCGTTGTCACTCATCGACATCGCTGAGCCCTCCGACGGCGGTGCTGCATTACGCGACGCTCTCGAAACGCTGGGCACGTTCGACTGGCTCGTGCTCAGCTCACCAAACGGAGCCGTTCGCGTGGCCGAGGCTCTGCAGCAACTCGGCGAACATCGTCCACTCGTTGCCGCTGTCGGCACGGCCACCGCCGCTGCGCTCTCCGTGCCGGCCGATCTCGTGCCACGGCGCCAGATCGCCGAGGGGCTCCTCGCCGAGTTCCCCGACGGCAATGGCACCGTGCTCTTGGCTCAAGCCGAGCAAGCACGCCCAGCCTTGGCTCTCGGCTTGGTCGCAAAGGGCTGGGACCTCACGGTCGCGCCCGCATATCGCACTCAGCCGCGCATCCCCACGCCCGAAGAGCAATCAGCAGCGCTTGGGGCCGACGCCGTGTTGTTTGCCAGTGGCTCTGCAGTGAGCGCTTGGGTCGACATCTTTGGCGCCCAAATTTCACCTCCGGTGTTCGCCATCGGACCAGCAACAGCGCAGGTAGCGCACCAATTAGGCCTCAAGGTGACTGCTGTTGCAGCCGATCATTCTCTTGACGGATTGGTCGACTGCCTGAGGGCCTATTTTCTCGGACTCAGTTAGCCTTCCACCGGTGTCCAACGGGTGAACCACACGGACAACAACGCGACAAGGCACACAGACACGTGAAGACAGTTCGACAGACAACGCGGGCCTGGGGCCTGGGTGGAGCAGTGGCGGCACTTGCAGTTGCAACCGTCGCTGCATTTGTCATGCCCGATACCGCTTCAGCGCGAGTGGTGCTCACCACTGCGTCGGTCTCGCTGATCTCTCCGGCAGTTGCCACCAACCCTTCTGTGTCAGCCGATGGTCGCTTCGTTGTGTTCGCATCGGCGCCGGCCGTTGCCGATGGCAGGACGAGCAGCGTGTGGCTCAGTGACCGCACTACTGGGGCGCTCACCCAACTCACCAATCTCAAAAACGGCGTGCGCATTGGCAATAGCGTCGCTCCGGTCATCAGCGCCGATGGTTGTGCTGTGGTGGTCACCACCGAGATGGCATTCGATCTCTTCCGCGACGATGACACCGGCAAGCGATGGGACGTATACCGCGCGACGCTCAGCCAGTGCGGCGGTAAACCAAACGACTGGCAGCTTGTGTCGTCCGTTTCGTTCAGCGATGGTCAGGGTCAGGCACGCGGCGACGTTGACCCCACCCAGCCAGCAGCAGTTTCAAGTAGCGGTTCCATCGTTGCCTACGCACGGCCGTTCAAGTCACTGTCAGGTCGCGACGATCCATTGCATCGCCCCTCGGCCATCGAGGTTGTCGATCTATCTACCCTCGCCGAGCAGCCCGGACACTCGACCCAAGCAGCGGGACTGCCCGCCGAGACTTCGGGCAACAGCGCCATCTATCTCGGCCAGCGCAACCCGGCCCTGTCGGGCGACGGCCGCTTCGTGGTTTTCAGTTCTGACGCAACGTCAAACGAGGCCGTACCCGAGTGGGTCAATCCTATAGTCGGCTCTCCCACGGCCGTCAGCCAAATCTTCGCCTGGGACCGCACCAACACCGATCCCTTCACCGCAGTTGCGCTCATCTCTCACGGGCCTACCGGACCTGCGAACGCAAGCGCCAGCAATCCAACAGTGTCGGCCGACGGACGAATGGTGTCGTTCGCCTCAAAGGCCACCAACCTCGTGAGCTCGCCAAGCTTCGATGTTTGCGGTAAGACCTGCCCGTCGCAGATCTACGCCGTAGACCGCGATGCCAACAACAACTTCGTGTTCGATGAGACCGACTCCACAGTGATCACCCCGGCTACGCCAACCACACCCAGCGTCACTGAGACAACAGCTGGCACATCAATCTCACTGGTCAGCCGTGTTCCCGCAGCACCAGACCAGCCGATCGTCGCCGGCGACGGCGAGTCGAATTGGCCCACGATGTCGGGCGACGGAAACACGATCGCTTTCTCCACACAGGCCAAAAATCTGCTCGCTGTGCGCACCCCAGGTGGCGGCGACCTCAACGACGGCGACCTCATCGTGGCCGACTTGGGCACCTTCAAATTGCACCGCGCATTCGATGGCCCTTCGCCCGCAGCAGGGGCTCACGCCAACGCACGCCTGTCGGCCAACGGACGCGTGCTCGTAGCCGACACCATCGTCGCCAACCAGCTGCTCACCAACCCGGCCATCGTTGGTCGACACGTTGTCGCTGTCTCGTTCGCTCCCACCTTGTCAATGGCGCACGCCGATCTCGGCACGGTCACTGTGGGGGTACCCGGCCCCGAGTGGTACGTGAACGTCGTCAATGATGGCCCAGGCGCATTTGTGCCCGATGCCATCACGAGCGACAACACCGACTTCGCCGTCTCTGGCGGTTCGTGCCTCGATCGATCTGCTGTGCCTGCGGGCAAGAGCTGCTCGGTCAACGTGATGCTCACGCCGTCGGCCACTGGGTCACGCACGGGCACGCTCACGGTTGCCGAAGCAGGCTTCGGCGCACTGTCGATTTCCACCCCGCTCACCGGCGCCGGCGGCGAGCCAGCGCTCGAAGCCGCACCGGCTGGCCTCGATTTTGCGCCAACCGTGGTGGGCAAATACACCGCCGTGTCGTCCACGAACATCACCAGCGTCCACATCGCTGCGGCCACGGTGCGAATGGTCAAGATCACCGGACAAAACCCCGACGACTTCACCATCGGCGTCAACGGCTGCAAGGCACAGGTCATCGAGCCAACGGGCTGCCCGATCGAGGTCTCGTTCAACCCAACTGCAGGCGGTCGGCGAACGGCCACCCTCAACGTGGGTATCGCAGCGGGTCAATACACCAGCATCTTCCTCAGCGGCGAGGGTCTCTACAACCCATCGGTCATCACCACCGCAACGCGGGTTGCGCCGGGCCGCAAGCTCGGCATCGATGGCCGCGGCTTCCCAGCAAGCGTTGGAGTACTCATTGGCTGGAGCGATGGCAGCGGCCGACCAGCAATCGCAATCACCGACATCACCGGATCATTCGTGGCCAACATGCTCGTACTCAAGAACGAACACCCAGGCCCACGCACGTTGGTCGCTCAAGTCTTGGGCGGCCCACTGGCCACAACCACGGTCACCATCGACCGACCCACCACGTTGGCACCGGGCTCAGCTGCTTGGCCAAGGCCCTAGCTCGCTCGGTCAGCTGTTGACCAGAGTGCCGCTCAGCAACACCGCCGGCACACATGCCCCAACCGTGGGGTCGCCTACACCGCTGCAGGCAAACGTGAAGATCACTTTCTCGCCCGATTGAAACACCAACGGGCTCACCAACGCCACGCTCTCATTGCCGGTGGAGTTCTCGAGGCGCCACGGGATCAACACGACATCGTCTCGTGACAACGTGGCGGCACCCGAATCGAGGTTTGGGTTCTGCAACATCACGTCGGTGATACGCAGCAGTTTGCCGCTGGGCACCACGTATTCGGCCGAGTCCGAATCGCTTGGAGCAACCCTGAGGACTAGTCGCTGGCTAAACGCTTCGCCATTAATCGCGGCGGAATTGTTGTCGGTAGGCACTGAGCCATCGGAAGGCAACGACGAGTCAGATGCGTCGCCAGGGTTCGTGGTGATTGCTGCCGACGAGCCGCCCGAACCGACTGCATCTTTGGCAACGTTTTCGATGGCTGGCTTAGCGATCACAAACCACGCCAACGCCGCCAGCACGAGCACGGCAGCGACACCCGCAAGATTTCGTTCGATGGTCTCGGGCACGATCGCGGTCTGCACAAAGGTGGCCTCTGCCACTGCGGTCTCAAAGCCCTGCTGGTCGGCCTCTATCGAAAAGGGAAGCGGGCGTGCCTGTGATCGCCAATGACGATGCACGGCCTTGAGTCGCAACCGCGCAACACTTTTCGCGCCAGGCTCGACGCCTACTGCCGGCGGGTCGAAATCGCCGTCGAGTCGTTGCGATGTGTCGATCAGATGCAGCCGACAACTGGCCTGCACATTGCCATGGTTCTCGACCAAGAAATCGAAGGTGGCCCGACGGTGGCCGCGCTGCACCGGCTGCAACGCCAACACGCGACGATCGTGGAAGGCGCCGATCTGCACGGTGCTCTCGACAACTGTGGCTTCATCGGGTTCGGTCTGCGGGATGATTCGCACGGTAAGCGGCGTTGGCCCCGCCGCTGTAGAGGGCAGCCGCGGTGGCCGCAAGGTGACCGTGACGATCTCTGACGAGCCTCCGAACAGCGTGACAACCGGTGGCGACAAACGAACCCAACCGGCCACGAGTCCAGCCGGAATGAGCGTGAACGTCTCGGTGCGATTACCAAGGTTGGTGACTGTGAGTTGCAACGTCTCGGTGTCGCCAGGTTGCAACTCGAGATCGGACACTGAGAACTGAGCTTGAGCCGCCATTGTTCGACGACGTTAGCCGGTAGCGTCGTGCCCCGTGGGTCCCATCGATCTTCCCGACGCTCTAGTTTTCGATCTCGACGGCACCATCGTCGACACCGAGTCCATCGAGTACGAATCGATTCGACAGGTATGGGCTAGCCACGGCGCCGATTACACCATCACCCGGTTCGAACAAGTCATCGGCACCAGCTCTGCCGCCAACTGGCATTACGAGCTCGAAGCATTGACCGGCCGCCCCGTGAACGCCTCGGTCGCCCGAGAGCACTACGAACAAGTGCGTACCCAACTGCTGAGCACTCTCAGCGCACGACCCGGCATCGAGGCGTTGATCAAGCAGGCTTCCGCCGCTGGCGTGCCATTGGCCGTTGCCTCAAACTCCACGTCGGCGTGGGCTGAAGCTCGCTTAGGCGACCTTGGGTTACGCGACTTTTTCAGTGCGATCATCACCATCGACATTGCTTCGCATCCCAAGCCGCATCCGCACCCATACCTCGAGGCCTGCGCAGCACTCGATGCGCTGCCGGCTCGCTCGATCGCATTCGAAGACAGCGCCACCGGCACTGCATCGGCCCGTTCCGCGGGGCTGTACACAATCGCCTGTCCGGTCGCGCTCAGCGCTGGCCACGATCTCTCGGCCGCACACCAGATCATCGACTCGCACACCGAACTCAACCTCACCGATCTAGGGCGTGCCGTTCGACCGTGAACCCCTACGATGGCTGACGTGGTTGCACACTTCCCCATCGCTCGGCCTCGCCGCCTCCGTCGCACTTCGGCGCTTCGTGAACTCGTTGCAGAGACCCGTCTGTCGGTCAATGATCTTGTTGCCCCGCTCTTTGTTCGCGAAGGCATTGCAGCACCGCTCCCAATTGTGTCGTTGCCTGGCGTCATGCAGCACACGGTCGAGAGCCTCTGCACCGAGGTCCGCGAGCTTGTAGCTCTCGGCGTGAAGGCCGTCATTTTGTTTGGCGTTCCGGCTCATAAAGATGCCGTCGGCTCCGGTGCCTTCGATCCACAAGGCATCGTGCAAGTGGCTCTGCGACAACTGCGCAGCGAGTTCGCTGATCGTGTTGTGCTGATGGCCGACCTATGCGTCGATGAATACACCGATCATGGTCACTGCGGAGTTCTCGACGTGCACGGCGATGTCGACAACGACCTCACACTCGAGATCTACGCGAAGGCCGCCGTAGCCCAAGCCAACGCGGGCGCCCACGTCGTTGCGCCCAGCGGCATGATGGACGGACAAGTGGCCGCTATTCGCAGCGCACTCGACGCCGCCGGGCACACCGACGTTGCCATCTTGGCCTACTCGGCCAAATATGCGAGCGGCCTCTACGGTCCGTTCCGCGACGCAGTAGATGTGCAAATCGTTGGCGGCGGCGATCGCAAGGGTTACCAACAAGATTGGCGCAACGCCCGCGAGGCCCTCACCGAAGTTGAGGCCGACATCGCGCAGGGCGCCGACATGGTGATGGTCAAGCCGGCACTGTCGTATCTCGATGTCATCGTTGCCGTGCGAGCCATCACCAACTTGCCTGTCGCGGCGTATCACGTCAGTGGCGAATACGCGATGATCAAGGCGGCCGCAGCCAATGGTTGGATCGACCACGACACCGTGGCACTCGAGCAACTCACCGCTATCAAGCGTGCCGGCGCCGACGTGATCCTCACGTACTTCACCCGATGGTTCGCCGAGCGCGCGATGGGTACCAACACAGCGAGCGGGTTGCCAACATGATCCCCTATTGCGATGCCTCGAAATGCGAAGCCGCCGGATGCGTACCCACCGTGTGCACCGGCAGTGGCATTCCATCAAACCGCGAACTCTTCGATCGTTCATGCGCCGCGATTCCTGGTGGGGTCAACTCATCAATCCGCGCGTTCAAGTCCGTTGGCGGATCCCCATACGTCGTTGCTCGGGCCCAAGGTCCATACGTGTTCGATGTTGAGGGCACGCGCTACATCGACCTCGTGCAGAGCTACGGCGCTGTCATCGTGGGTCATGGGCACCCGGCTATCACCGCCGCCATCACCGCTGCGGCCGCCGATGGCACCTCGTTCGGAGCGCCAACACCTCGCGAGATGAAACTGGCCGAGGCCATCCGCGAACGAGTGCCAAGTTGCGAACGAGTACGGCTGATGAACAGCGGCACCGAAGCCACCAGCACGGCCATTCGTCTTGCTCGCGGGGCCACCGGACGCGACCGCATCGTCACGTTCTCGGGCAACTTTCACGGCGCCACCGACGCCTTGCTTGTGGCCGGCGGCAGCGGTCTGGCCACGCTTGGCTTGCCCGGCACTGCTGGCATCCCCAACGCCACCGTTGCCAACACCATCGTTGCGCCATACAACGTGGTGCCTCAGCTCGACGATCAAGTCGCCGCCGTTATTGTCGAACCAGTGGCCGCAAACATGGGCGTCGTTGCGCCGGTTGATGGCTTCCTCAGCGGCCTGCGTGCCGAGTGCGACCGCGTTGGCGCACTGCTCATCTTCGACGAAGTGATCACCGGTTTCCGCCTTGGCTCGGGCGGCGCCCAACATCATTTCGGTGTCCGACCCGACCTCACCTGCTTCGGCAAGGTCATCGGTGGCGGACTACCCATTGGCGCTGTCGGCGGACGCGCCGATCTGATGGAAGTGCTCACGCCAATCGGCAAGGTATTCCATGCGGGCACGCTGGCCGGCAACCCCATCGCCACTGCGGCCGGTCTTGCGGTGCTCAACGAACTCACCCCCGACGTGTACGCCGAACTTGGTCGACGCGCGCTTCGGCTGTCGTCGCTCCTCAGCGACGCGTGTTCGTCGGCAGGTCTGGTCGCTCAGTTCCCGGTTGTCGGCACGCTCGTGGGCATGTATCTGGGCGATGGTCCACTGCCCACCAACTTCGACCAAGCCAAGACAACCAGCGAATCCACCTACGCCGCGCTCTTTCGCGCAGCGCTCGCTGAGGGCATTGCGTTGGCACCCGGCGCATACGAAGCGCTGTTCGTTGGGCTTGGTCACGACGACACAGTCCTCGATCACATCTCAGTTGCCGCGCATCGTGCTGCGGTCGCTGCAATGCGTTCGCTCGCCTAACTGACACTCGAACACACACCCACTGGCATACGCTCGTCGGGATGCGGCAGTTCTTCTCATGGCGAATCTGGGCTGCCTTCGCTGCGCTGATCGCACTTGCCTTCGCGCTGAAGACAATCCTTCCGACGTCAAGCACCAGTAACGCTGCCGTGTCTGGCACTTCGGCTCGAACGATCGACTTCATGGCACCCGTGTTTCAACTACAGCCGTCACCCGATTTCTCGGTGACCGACGGCGTGGTGCGCGGCTCGGCAGACGCCGTCATCGATGGCAATCGCACGATGCATATCGTCGATGGAACCCTCGGCTCAAACTCGTGCACGAACATCACCGAAGTGAGTGCGTGCGTGGTGTTCGCCGATCTGCTCGGCGAAGCCGTGGTGTGGTTCGCCCTCGTTCCGGCTGAGGCTGGCTCAAAGGTGACCTTGCCACCGGTCGAGTCGTTGCTCGGGAATGGCTTGGTACAACTCTCCAATGGGTGGATCGTGCGAACCGCCACCAGCGTCGACTACAACTGCCCGCAAGAAACCGGGTCCCTCTCGGAGTTCGTGTCGAAGTTCGGGCCCAAAAGCACCACCACCATCGATGTCGCCAAGCAGCGCGTCACCGCCGTGCAGTGTTCGCCCGAGATCACCGCCAGCAGCTAAGCCCCGGCCTCACTGGCGCCTCGTTGCTTGTGCCTACTGCAGCAGCGCCTTGGCCGCAGCCAAACCCGACAGCACAGCGCCCTCTACCCGTGGGCCGGCAAAGGCATCGCCGGCGAGCACCAACGGACCAGCCGATTCGGCAGCCACCCAACATGGTTCGGGCCAGATGACTCGCGGTGTGGCGAAGCGCCACTTCTTCAGCTGCATCTCGACGATGTTCGCCGAGCCGATGTAGTCGGCAACTGCAGCGCTGAGGTCGGCGATGAGTTCATCACTCGATCGGTCCCAGTGTTGGTCGGACCAGCCAGCCGCCGCATGCACCGTGAGCGCTGGCGCGTCGCTAATGCCTTTACGTTGGTTGTCGGCAACAAAACTCAATGTGCCGGTCGGGTTATTGAGGCCGCCTGGTTCGCCGATGGCGGGAGCGCGATCGAGCACAGCCAGCAGCGCTATCGTGCGGTCGTATTCGGTGCGCACAAGCTCTTCCGGCAAGGCCACCTCGGCCGACACGATCAACGAATACGACTGGGCCAACGGGCTTGTCACAATCAACGCATCGGCAGGCACCGACGTGCCATCGTCGAGCGCTACCTCCCACGCTGCGCCGCTGTCGGCGGCGCCTGGTCGGATGGCGAACACCAGCGTGCCGCAGCGCACATCGAGTCCAACGGCCAGCGCCTTCGCCCAAGCGTTCATGCCTGCGCGCACCGCGTAGCGCGGGTAGCCATCACCGTCCGGAGAAAAGCCTCGGCACCATTCGAACACCAGCCCAGAGTTGAGGTGAGGCT
>JAPKZR010000195.1 GCA_026393695.1 Actinomycetota bacterium | reverse complement strand
GCTGACCCGAAGATCTTCATCGGCTTGCTCATAGGCGGCGCCGTGCCGTTCATGTTCAGCGCCTTGGCCATTCGCGCCGTCGGCCGCACAGCCGGTGGCGTGGTGCAAGAAGTTCGCAAGCAGTTCGCCGACGGCAAGATCATGCGTGGCGAAAAAGAGCCCGAGTACGGCCCAGTCATCGACATCTGCACCGAGGCATCGTTGCGTGAGCTCACCACCCCAGCCTTGCTGGCAGTGCTCACACCAGTGATCGTCGGCTTCGGCATCGACTTCAAGGCCCTCGGCGCATTCTTGGCCGCGGTCATCTTGGTCGGTCAGCTCATGGCTAACTACTTGTCAAACGCCGGTGGCGCTTGGGACAACGCCAAGAAGTACATCGAAGACGGCAACCACGGCGGCAAGGGCAGCGACGCCCACAAGGCAGCCGTTATCGGCGACACCGTTGGTGACCCATTCAAGGACACCGCCGGCCCAGCGCTGAACCCACTCATCAAGGTGATGAACCTGGTCTCGTTGCTGATCCTGCCCGCCATCATCGGCCTGCAGCACAACGACGGTGCCCGCTTCTCGATCGCGGCCGCAGCGTTGGTCACCCTCATTGGAGCCATCATCTACAGCTCACGTCAGAGCAACACCATCGGCGGGGCCATCAACGCCTCGTAGTGCCTGCCCGTCAGGGCAAACAACAATTCAACACTGCAAAGCTGCCCGGACCACGTGTCCGGGCAGCTTTGTTTTGGGGCGATAGGTTGGCGGCCGTGCTTGCCCTCTTCAACATCGAATCATGGATCCAAAACGGCGGACTGCTCCTACTTGCAGCAATCGTGTTCGCCGAGTCCGGCCTCTTCATCGGCTTCTTCTTGCCTGGCGACTCGTTGCTGTTCATCGCCGGTTTCTTCACGGCGTCTTCCGCCGTAGACAATTCGTTTCACCACTCGCTGCTGGTGACCGCCACCGTTGTAGTGGTGGCTGCGATTGCCGGCGATCAGGTGGGCTACATGTTTGGCCGCAAGGTGGGGCCGTCGCTATTCACCCGACCCGAAAGCCGTTTGTTCAAGCCCGCCCATGTCGAACGAGCACACGCGTTTCTTGAGCACCATGGAACGAAGACAATCGTGATGGCCCGCTTCGTTCCGGTGGTGCGCACCTTTGCCCCCATTGTGGCCGGCATCGGCAACATGCGTTATCGCACGTTCGTGTTGTTCAACGTGCTCGGCGGCCTGCTGTGGGGCGCCGGGCTCACCACGCTCGGTCATTTCTTGGGCGATGTCGATGTCGTGAAGAACAACATCGAGGTGGCCAGCGTGGCCATTGTGGTGTTGTCGTTGGTTCCGGTTGGCCTCGAGTTCTTGCGCCATCGCCGAGCTTCCGCTGCAGGCTGAGTAACCACTCACTAGCCGGCACCGAAGCTCACGTTGAGGTCCACCACCACGTGCGCGGGCACTGAGGCGAACACACAGATCTCCGAGCTTGCGCTCACCGCAACGGTGGCGGCCTCAGCCACTGTCTGACCCGAAATGAAGTTCACGTTCGACACGAACGGAGGCGTCGCGGTGCATGGGTAGGCGGTCACAAATCCGGCCGACTCTGGTTCTGTGACCGTTATGTTCAGCGTGACAGCGGTGGCTTGCGCTGGCACGGCCACGCGCAAGACGGTGCCGCCGCCAAGCTTGTTGCCGTTCGTTGAAGCGGTGACCTCACGGGTGTCTGCGAGGCGCTCGACCTGACCCGAGATTGGCACGCCAGAGCCTGCGCTTGGCGAGAAGTCGGCCATGACATCGACAACGAGATGGGCGGGGGCCGATGTATACAAACAGATCGTGCCCAAAGCGCCCACGGCAGACGTTGCCGGAGTCGACACCGTTTGATCCGCTGCAAAGTTCACATTCGATGCCCAAGGTCGAGCACCACCGCACGGATACACCGTGACGAAGCCGGCCCAACCAGGTTCGGTGGCGGTCACACTCAGCACAACCGCAGTCGCATCGGGGGCCACATCACCGACACCAGCAACCAGCAGTTCATGAACAGCCCCAGCAGGGACCTTTGCACCAGAGGAAACCCGGCTGTCGAGCAGCCTCGCCGGTGTAAACGCATGCAGGGCGCCTGTGCCCGATGCTGAACTCCACGCGCCGTCTACGTCGATCACAACGTGCGTAGCAACCGACGTGTAGACGCACACGCGACCGTTGGCGCCCACGAAGACGCTCGCTGCGTTCGACACTGTGAGACCAGGCACGAAGTTGAGATTCGACGCCCACGGCCGGCTACTGCCGCATGGATACAACGTGATGAAGCCACTTCCGTCGGAATCGGTTGCGGTAACGCTGAGGAGCACAGCGATTGCGTCCGAAGGGACACCCGAGCGACCGACCATCAACAGTTCATGATCTGACCCCGCTGGATACTTCACTGCTCCGTCGCGGGTGTCGAGTAATCGCGCCGGAGTCATCGCGACAAATCCGTACAGCGCCACCGAACCAACGAACCGATAGCTCACCGACCCCTTTGCATTGGTTGCCGTGACCGTGAAATCAAAGGCACCTCCGGGGGCACCAACAATGCCAGCGATCGCTCCGGTCACCACGTTCAGCGAGAGGCCCGCCGGCAACGATCCAGCCGTCACCGAATAGGTGGGCGTGGGGATAGCCGCCGCGGCAAGACCATCGGCAAACGACTCGCCAATGGTCATTGTGGCCAACGTCACGTCGGTCCATGTGGGCGCCTGATACACGGTGCCTACGAAGCGGTACTCGACATGACCCAATGTGTTCGATGCCTTCAGGGTCACGTCGAACCCGCCGCCTGGCGCCGAAGGTGTGCCGGTGATTGCACCCGTCGTTGCATTCAGCGTCAACCCGATCGGCAACGCGCGCGCCATCAGCGAATAGGTAGGCGCCGGGAGCCCTGCTGCTCTGATGTCATCATTGAACGCTGCGCCAACGAGCATCTCGGCCAGCACCACATCGCTCCACACGGGCGACTGGTACACGCTGCCGACGAACTGGTGCTCGACCTCGCCACTCACGTTGCTTGCCGCGACGGTAAACGTGAACGCACCAAAGGCCGAGGGTAAACCGGTAATCGCACCCGTCGTTGCGTTCAGCCACAGCCCTATCGGCAGCGCTCCAATCGAAACCGCG
>JAPKZR010000289.1 GCA_026393695.1 Actinomycetota bacterium | reverse complement strand
TTGATGTAGTCAGCATGACCAGGCATATCAACATGCGCATAATGACGATTCGGCGTCTCGTACTCAATATGAGCAATCGAGATCGTGATACCACGAGCCTTCTCCTCAGGAGCCTTATCAATCTGATCAAACGGCGTGTAACTCGCCAACCCCTTACCAGCCAACGTCTTCGAAATCGCAGCAGTCAACGTGGTCTTACCATGGTCAATATGACCCATCGTGCCAATATTCACATGCGGCTTCGTGCGCTCAAACTTTGCTTTGCTCATGGGAGCGTGTCTCCTGTTTTGTAGCTGTGGTGTAGCTGGGTTTGGTAGTTGAGGTATTCGTGTTGTGGTAGCGGCGACCGGTTTCGAACCGGTGACCTTCCGATTATGAGCCGGATGCTCTGACCAACTGAGCTACGCCGCCAGGGCTTTGCTCGGCCCAAAGTGGGACGGGCTGGTCGAGCCCTCTGTCGGAGTCGAACCGACGACCTACGCCTTACCATGGCGTTGCTCTACCTACTGAGCTAAGAGGGCGGGCGCGCACCTATAGCGAGACCGGAGAGCGATCATAGCGCCTCGACAGTCTGACGACCACGCGATTCTGTCCGATTTCGAGACATCGGCGGTGGATCCGACCACGGCCCCCGCTGATCTGCCCCGCGACATGGAACCCAGCGGCATGGCAACTGTGCGCTAGCTTGCCTTTTCTGTGGGTGACATTTCGATCCGATTGGCCACAATTGCCGATGCTGAAGCCATTTTGGAGATCTACAACCACGAGGTGGTACACACCGTGGCCACATTCGATCTCGTGGCGAGGTCGCTCGACGAGCAACGTCAGTGGCTGACTGCACGATCGGGTGCCTTTGCGGCCATCGTGGCCATTTCGGACAACGTTGTGGTGGGCTTCGGATCGCTGTCGCCCTACAAAGAACGACCGGCATACCGCACCAGCGTCGAGGACTCTGTGTATGTACACACGGGCCATCAGGGTCGCGGCATCGGCAAGTTGCTCGTGACCGAGCTGCTCAACGTGGCCCGCGTCTCGGGATTCCACGCCGTCTTTGCCCGGATTACTGCGTCGAGCACCGCTAGCAGGGGCCTGCACAGCTCGTGCGGGTTTCACCTCGTGGGCGTCGAGCAAGAGGTGGGTCGAAAGTTCAACCGCTGGCTCGACGTGGCTCTCATGCAGATTGTGCTGGCCGACTAAAGCGAGGCAACGTCGGGCCCACCGGATTGGGTTAGTCGACAGTGAGGCCTTGCAGTTCGGCTTCGGCAGCGAGCGCCAGCCACGACTCTTCAGCCGTATCGACCTTGCTTTGTGCCTCGGCGAGTTCGGCACTGAGGCGAGCCAGCAATTGATGGTCGCCGCCCGCTGTGGCTAACTCGTTGCCAAGTCGCTGGCAGGTCTCGGTTGCTTGGGCCAAGGCCCGCTCGGCTTGCGACAACAATCGGCGCAACGTGCTGGGACTCTTGGGCGAGGCCGGCTTTGGTGACGATGGAGCAACTGGAGCAGGCCGTGGCGTGGCTGTGACCGCCTGTGACGGCGCAGCGGACGTGGCCTGCGCCCGTTGGGTGAGCCAACCAGCAACGCCACCACGCACCAGCTGAGCGCCTCCGGCGCCGTCGAGCGCCAACACCTCGATGACGGTGCGGTCGAGGAACACGCGGTCGTGGCTCACGACCACCACGATGCCCGGCCAATCGTCGAGGAATTCCTCGAGGGCGCGCAGGGTGTCGAGATCGAGATCGTTGGTGGGCTCGTCGAGCAGCAACACGTTGGGCTGCTCAATGAGCGTGAGCAGCAGCTGCAAACGGCGACGTTCACCACCCGACAGCAACGAGATCGGCGCGAACTGGGCATCGCCATCGAACCAAAACTGGCGCATCAAGGCCAGGTCTTCGAGCGAGGGCGCGCCCTTATCGCCAGCCACCGCGTCACGCACTCGTTGGGTGACATCGAGATCGCGGCCAAGCTGGTCGTAGTAGCCCACTTTGACCGTGCGGCCACGCTCGATGTGGCCCCGGGTAGGAACCAAGCGCTCGGCGATGAGGTCGAGCAATGTGCTCTTGCCAGCGCCGTTTGGGCCCACAATGCCAAGACGATCGCCGGGTTCGAGCATGTGATCGAACGGCTTGAGCACCAAGGCTCCGGGAGCATCGGCATCGCTCTGCGAAGCGGGCCACGAGAAGGCCACCCCGTGCAACTCAACCCCCTTTGAACCAAGACGCTGGCTGCCGAGCGACAGGCCCAGCTCGCCGGATCGAGCAGCGGCCTCGGGCCGACGTTCGATGAGCGCCTTGGCGGCTTCGACGCGAGCCTTTGGTTTGGTCGACCGAGCCGGAGCACCGCGGCGCAGCCAGGCCAGTTCGTGGCGAGCAAGGTTCTTGCGGGCCTGCTCTGAGGTAGCTGCCTGCTCTTCGCGTTCGATTCGCGCCGCCAAGTAGGCAGCGTAACCAGAACCACTGTTCCAGCCAGCGGGCACGTGCAGATACGCATGGCCACGATCGATCTCGAGCACCTTGTTGGTGACTCGATCGAGGACGTGGCGGTCGTGGGTGACCAACAGCAGCCCGCCGCTGTAGTTGGCGAGCCATTCTTCGAGATAGGCAATGGCGTCAAGATCGAGATGGTTGGTGGGCTCGTCGAGAATGAGGGCTTCCCAATCGAGCACGAGCAGCGCTGCGAGGGCCACTCGCTTTTGCTGCCCACCTGACAACTCGTTGGTTGGCGAGTTGAGTAACCCCGACATACCGAGGCGATCGAGCATTGCCTCGCCACGCCAGCCGTGACCGACTGCATCGCGGACCGTGCCCAACGGCAGCACTGGCTGCTGGGCGAGCACCCCGATTCGGGCCCCGCGGCCACGGCGAACGACGCCTGCCTCGGGATCGAGATCGCCACTGATGATTCGCAGCAATGTGCTCTTGCCGCAACCGTTGAGTCCGACGACGCCAATGCGATCGCCGTCGCTGACCGTGAGCGACACATCGTCGAACAACGGTCGATTGGGTCGAGAGGCGCGCAGCCCCTGAGCATCGATCAAGATCACAGGGTCTCCAGACTACGAGTGGAAAAGATCAACGACCCCAATGGGCGCCAGGCATGAACCCGCTGGCAACACTCACCCCGAAAAACGAAACGATCCGAACCCATTGCAGGCTCGGATCGTTGGAGATGTCTGACGACATCAAATGGTGGGCCGGGAAGGATTCGAACCTTCGAAGGCTGTGCCGGCAGATTTACAGTCTGCTCCCTTTGGCCGCTTGGGTACCGACCCCACTGTGTTGTTTGCGAGGCCGAAGCGTAGCGGCCGCTCAGGCTGCACGCACCTGCGAGCCGCAATCGCTACCCTATGCGCATGCCAACTTTTGACATTGTCTCCGAAGTGGACCACCAAGAAGTCCGAAACGCCATCGATCAGGCTCAGCGCGAAGTCGCCAACCGGTTCGACTTCAAGAACACCAACTCGTCGATTGAGCAGAACGAACTCGTGGTCACGCTGCGCACCGTCAGCGAAGATCGTCTGGTTGCGCTGCGCCAGGTCGTCGAGGAAAAGCTCGTCAAGCGAGCCGTGTCGCTCAAGGGTCTTGAGTACGGCAAGGTCGAAGAGGCCACGCAAAACACGGTGCGTCAGACCGTGACCATCAAGGTGGGAATCTCGTCGGACAAAGCACGCGAGATCAACCGGATGATCAAGGAAAAGGGCCCCAAGGGCGTCAGCAGCCAAACGCAGGGCGAAACCGTTCGAGTGACCGGCAAAAAGCGCGACGATCTGCAAGAAGTGATGGCCCTGCTCAAGGGCGCAGACCTTGAGATTCCCCTGCAGTTCAACAACTTCCGCGACTAATCGCCGCTGGCCAGCGCGCTAACGCGCTGAGCTACAGAACGTTTCGAGATCCTGCAGCGCTTGCCGCAGGGCCACGCTGATTGCAACGCTCGGCTCAGCCACGATTGCCGCGATTTCGTTATCGAGTTCGGGCATCCCGTTGGCGCGATATGAGTTCACGGCGCACGCAACGCTCGGAACCGTGAGCGGCATGCCCAACGCGTTGAGCTGCTGCAACATCACTTGCTCCTTGACGAGCCTCGCCTCGAAGTCGGCACGCACCTGACTCGTTGGGCCAATCGTTTCGGGCGTTGCCGACTCACACGCTGTGACCACAACAACGGTGCCTTTGGATTCAACCGTGGTGGCTGAATCCGCTGGCCGAGTCTGGGTCCACAGGTTCAATCCGTTGGCCAGTTCGCCCAGGCTTGCGGCATCACGGGTGGCGACCGAGGCCCGGATGCAGCCGCGACCTTCGACCGTTGAATACGTGACCGAATCGCCCGTCCATTGCGACGCCATGCGGAAGGCGAACTCGCTACCGACGGCCGGGTAGAGCAGGCCGTACCAGAAGTACATGCCGAGCGATGATGCATCGGTGGTGGCGGCGCCGGCAGGGGTTTCGAGACCACGAGCCGAGTCGAGCACGGCGGCATCGCTCGAAGGCACATTGAGGCCGGCGACGAAATCGCCAGCCAAGATTCGAGTGGCGACCCCCCACGAGTTCGCGGTCTGCATGTCGAACACGCCAACGAGCCACGGGCTCAGGTGTTGCGCCAACGAGTCGCGGGTCGTCACCTGAGCGGCGCGCTGGGTTGCATACTCAGCTGCAAACGCTGCGTCCTTCTCGGACTTCTTGGCGATTGCGTAGCTTCCCGCCCCTTCGATCAACGACAGGTAGCCAAGCTGTTGAGCCGGAGACAACGTGTTGACCGCCGCGCCCCAACCCCTTGATTGGTCAAGAAGCGCCACGCTCAATGCGGCGAGCACACTTGCATCGTGCAGGGGCCCGCTGCTGTTGGTCACGGCGTAAACGGTGGCTGTTGTGGGGTCGTAAAAGGCGGTCTGGGTGAAGCCCACATACTCGCCCACCTGTGCCGCGTTTGGTGCTGAGCCGATCAAACCGACCGCCCGCAAGCCGCTCATTTGGTCGTTCGCATCCTTTGGCACTCGAGCCAACTCGTAGATGCCGAGCTTGGCTTCATATTCGGCCTGCGGTAATTCGACGAGCGGCACAGACCGATCAAACGGCAGACCGAACGTGGCCTCAACAAGTGCCGCAACTGGCTTGATCGCAGCCGGCCATTGTTTGATTCGTGCCGCATCTTGACGCTGCTTCAACAAGATGCCGCCACCAACGGCGAGCAAGGTAATGACGACGAACAACGCCATCAAAAACTTGCCCCTCTCGCGAGACTTCGGCTTGTGGGTCGTGACGCTGACGTTGACGTCGGCCGGGCGTTGAACCATCAGCCTGTTTGGCGCAACAGCATGCGTGCGAACATCTGGGGTTGGGGCCTCGACCTGCTTGGCGAGCACGGGCTTGGGCAGCATCGGCAGGGCAACCTCGCTTGGCGTAAGAACGCTGGGCTCTATAACGCTGGGCTCAACAACGGCGACCTCATCAACGACGACGACCTCATCAACGACGCTGACCTCGGGAAGGAGCTGAGCCTGAGCTCGGGCCACAAACTCGGGGGTGAGTAATTGCTCGAGACGAAACTCTGATGGATCGACGAAGAGCGGTTCGGGTGCCGCGAGCGGAGCGATCATCGGAGCAATCCGCGGTGCCGGGCGTGGTTCAAACCTCGGCACATTGCTGTCGCCGCCACGCGATCCACCAAGATCGAGCTTGAGTTTGAAGTCAAATGGCGCACGGAAACTGGGGGGCTGCAAAGAGCTCGACCCACCCGAGCCAACACTGGCAGCCTCGGCATATTGATCGTGGACGGACTCGCCGCTTTCGGGGGCCGCTTCGGGCAAATTGCTCATGTCATTCTTTCGGCACAGGTAGTGAGACCTTGAGCGATTTCAGACGATCTAGAGACTCAAGCGTTCTTGCAGTACGACAACACGTTGGACATCGCCTCCGCCTGCAGCGGATCCGTGGAACCCTCAACGAAGTTCGCCAATCCGCCTGTGCGGAGCACTGCGATGGCGCACGACCAAGGGCCCTGCGTTTCGGGAAGCCCCATCCGAATGAGATTCTCGCCGATGTCTTGTTCACGCATCGGGGCCGAGTACAACAGCGTCGCATCGGCAGGACCAGTCACTTGGGTGGACGGCTCGGTTGGTTCGCACACCGACACCTTGATGAGGGTGCTCGGATCGTTTGAGATCACCGCCGAACTTGAGATCGGCAGAGATTGAGCCCAGCGTTGCAGGGCCGAGGTCATCGTGGAGTTGGCGGCTGCATCGAGTGTGGTAATCGTGGCCGCGAGGCATGCGCGGCCCTGAATCGTTGTCGTAACAGCTGAGTCGCCCGCCCAGGTCAGCGCTGCAGCGCGTGCGTCGGTAGCGCCGATCCTCGGCAACAGGGCTAGGTACCAGAACTGCATCCCCAGTGTTCGCGGGCCCTCACCGGAGTTTGGTGGCGGCACGTCGACGGCAGCGTTGCTCGAGCTCCGCGAGGGGTCGAACATTGGGGCATCGCTACTCGGCATCACAATGTCGGCGAGGAGGCGATCCGGTTTCGAAGCAGGCGAGGTATGCGCCCCAAAGAAGTACGAGCCGAGCACAGCGGTGAGATACGTGGGGCGAGCCTCAGCAGCGATGCCCACAGCGGCGGTACGCGACTGCACCTCGTAGGCAACGAGTGCTTCGAGCTGTGGATCTTTGGCAAACATGGCCCGCACGACCTCGGCACCGACCCCGTCGACGGCAGCCCGAATTCCAACTTGTTGGGCGTCGGTGAGCGTGGCGAGATCCTTGGACCAGTTGAGATTCTGATCGACCAAGGCAACGGTGAGCGCCCGCAATGTCGCCAAATCGAATGCAGGGGTGCGCCCGTCCATGCGGTAGATGGTCTTGTCGGTCGAACTGTAAAAGGCGGTCATTGCTACTGCGGCAATGTGCCCCACCATGCTCGGCTCGGGGACTCCGCTCACGAGTCCCACGGCGCGCAAGGTGCCGAAGCGACCATCGGCATCGCTATACGAGCGGGCGAGCACATCGATACCGAGCTTCACTTCGTATTCAGGTACCGAAAGGGTGGTGACGGGAACGTCTTCGATGAACTTCGAATGCGTCGTTTCTTCAACAAAGGTGGCCAGCGGAGCAACGTCTTGCGCCCACGCGACCTTCTTGTTGATGAGGAAGTACCAACTGGTAAAGCCCGCGCCGCCCAGAAGCGACGCCACCACGAGGAACGAAAAGAACGCTCGCACCGGATGACGCTTCCGCTTCTTCGGAGCCACCGGCTCAGCGGGTTGTGCGCTCACGACCCGCGACTGCACCACACGCTGGGAGCCCGAGGATCGGGCGGGTTGGCCAAGATAGGGAATGCTCGCTCCGCCGAGGCTGGGAGCCGCGCTCACGCTGAGGTCGGTAGTGAACAGCGAAGTATCGCGCTGGGTCTGAGGGTGCTGATGGGGCTGCGCATGCGCGAGCAAAGCCACGCTGGCCGTGGCTGTCTGAAACTGTTCCACCCCGGCAGGGATAAAGATTTGCCCGCCCAAACTCGGGATTGGGGGTTGCAACAACAGCGGTGGAGGTTGCGGAGGCTGCAACAACATCGGTGGCAACGACTGGAGCGGCGCAGGCGAAGGCGCACAGGGCGGAGGTGCGAGGGTGGGTGTCGGGGCTGGAGCCACATCGAAAACATTGAGCCGCACGCGAAGTCGATCACGAAGTGCACTGGTGGCGTCAGTCGGCGACGCGCTCAGTTCTCTCTCGTCGAATGGATCTGGTGACACATGGTTGTATCGGCACGCACAACGCGCAGGTTAAGGATTTCTCAAACGCATTCTGAATTGATGTACTGATCAACCGGCTCAGAACTAGTCCTCGGCTGGGGCCTCGGCGGCGCGACGCTGCAACTCGTTGACCACGCTTGCATCGGCGAGTGTGGAGGTGTCGCCCAAGTTGCGGCCTTCGGCAACATCGCGCAGCAGACGACGCATGATCTTGCCGCTGCGGGTCTTGGGAAGGTCGGGCGTGAAATAGATGGCCTTGGGCTTGGCGATACTGCCGATCTCAACGGCGACATGGTTGCGCAGCGCTTGCTCGTCGCCTTCGAAACCACCTCGCAGCGTGACATAGGCAATGATCGCTTGCCCCGTGGTTGCGTCGAGCGCACCCACAACCGCTGCCTCAGCGACCGACGGGTGCGAGACAAGCGCTGATTCGACTTCGGTTGTCGAGATGCGATGCCCACTCACGTTCATGACATCGTCGACACGACCCAGCAACCAGAGGTAGCCGTCGTCGTCGAGCTTGGCACCATCGCCTGCGAAGTAGCGACCAGAGAAACGGCTCCAATAGGTTTCGCGATAACGATCGGGGTCGCCCCAAATGCCGCGCAACATGGCCGGCCATGGCTGGGTGAGGGTGAGATAGCCGCCGCCACGCTCGACGTGTTCGCCAGATTCGTCGACCAGTTCGGTGCCGATACCGGGCAGTCCGAACGTGGCCGAGCCGGGCTTGGTCGTGGTGACGCCAGGCAGCGGGCTGATCATGATCGCACCAGTTTCGGTCTGCCACCACGTATCGACGATGGGACACGTAGACCCGCCGATGTGTTCGTGATACCACATCCATGCCTCAGGGTTAATCGGCTCACCGACCGAGCCGAGCAGACGAAGCGACGACAGGTCGTGCTTGGCGGGCTCGTGGTCGCCCCACTTCATGAAGGTACGAATGGCGGTTGGGGCCGTATAGAACAGGGTGACGCCGTACTTCTCGACGATCTGCCACATGCGGTCGTTGCCTGGGAAGTTGGGCACGCCCTCGTACATCACTTGGGTGGCACCATTGGCCAGCGGGCCATACACGATGTAGGTGTGACCCGTGATCCAGCCAACATCGGCGGTGCACCAATAGACATCGGTGTCGGCGTGAAGGTCGAAGACATACTTGTGGGTGAACGCTGCCTGGGTGAGATAGCCACCGCTGGTGTGCATGATGCCCTTGGGCCTACCTGTGGTGCCGCTGGTGTACAACAAGAACAGCAACTGCTCTGAGTCCATCGGCTCGGCCGGGCACACAGGGTCGGCTTGCGCCATCAGTTCGTGGTACCAGTGGTCACGGCCGTCTTGCATCGTGACCTCGTTGCCGCCGCGGCGCACGACAACAACATCAGTGATGGTTGGTGTGCCGAGCAGCGCCTCGTCGGCGGTGTGCTTGAGCGGGAAGATCTCGCCACGACGCCAGCCGCCGTCGGCGGTGATGAGCACCTTGGCTTCGGCATCGTTGATACGGTCGGTCAACGAAATGGCGCTAAAGCCACCGAACACAACGCTGTGTGCAGCGCCGATACGCGCGCACGCCAGCATCGCGATGGCGGCCTCGGGGATCATCGGCATATAAATGTTGACGCGATCGCCCTTGACGACTCCGAGGCCCTTGAGCACGTTTGCGAACCGTTGCGTCTCGTCGAGTAGTTGCGCATAGGTCACCGTGCGGGTGTCGCCTGGTTCGCCCTCAAAATGGAACGCAACCTTGTCGCCTTTACCGGCCAGCACATGACGGTCGAGGCAGTTGTAACTCACGTTCAGCTCGCCGCCGACGAACCACTTCGCGAAAGGAAGATTCCACTCAGAGGCGGTGTGCCAATCCTTCGACCACGAAACCAGTTCGCTGGCCTGCTTCGCCCAAAAGGCTGTGAAGTCTTGCGACGCTTCTTCGTACAGCGAGTGATCCGAGACGAGAGCGTTGCTCCGAAACGCATCGGAGGGAACGAAGGTGCGGCGCTCCCAGCCAAGTGAATCGATTGCGTGAGCGTCAGTCATCGTTGCAGTCCCTTATCCGTTGTCGCGGTCGCGGGACACTCTAGTTACAGCCGACGCTGCAGGCGTCAGTGGTCTGATACCCGTGGACTAGGCCGATCGGCGGCGAGCCGCCATCGTGAGGATGAGGCCAACCAACACTCCGATTGCTGCGAGGAACACTGACCCTCGTGATGCTCGGCCAGTGGTGGGCAACTGAATCGACAAAGCTTGGGGCGAGACGCCAGCGCTCGCCACGGATGGTGGGGTCTGACCAACCATTGTGACGGGAGCAGCAGACCGGCCACCCAGATCAGGCGGCACCGTGGACGACGTTGGCGTCGGAATGATCGGCGGGAGGGCATCGACCACCCCCGTGCCAGGAGGAGTCGTCGTATCTGGTGTTGTGGTCGCAGGCATTGTGGTCGCAGGTGCTGTGGTCGGAGGCGTTACGACTGGCGTCGTAACGGGCGTTGTCGTCGGAGGTGGCGGAGGTGGCGAATCGTCATTGTTGATGATGGTGCACACGGCGTCTTCGCCGGCGGACAGCACGATCGAGTTGGCATCCTGATATCCGCCGACACAGGTCCAGTCAGAAGGGGTGTAGCCCCCTGGGCCTGACTCTGTAAGTAAGTAGACGACCTCGGGAGCCACGTCGGCACCAATGCCCATCCATGACAAGGCGCTTGGATCTGGGCCGAGAATCGGTGTGGACCAGTCGTCAACCGACGTGGCCTGAAGATCAAAATCGGCGAGGGTTGCGGTGCCACCATCGTCGTTGATGAGCACGTTGTTCAGCGTGAGATGCGGTGCACGAATGTCGTCGTTGATCACGGTGCAGCTGGCGTCTTGGCCAGAGCGCAGCCGAATCGTGCTGCCTACCCGCGTGCCGCCATCGCATGTCCAACCCAACGAGGTGTATCCGAGCGGACCGCTTTCGTCGAGAATGTAGGTGGTGTACGCCACTACGTCGGAGCCGATTCCCATCTCGTAGCTCAATGCGGGATCGACACCGTCGATGATCGCGACCTGGCTGCCGGCTGCTGTGGCGCTGAGGCTGAAGTCACTGAAGGTTGCGGTGCCGCCGTCGTTGTTGATGACAACCTTGTTGAGTTGCAAGAACGGGGTCGATGGATTGCAGTCGTCGCTGTTGTCGCCATGGTCGATCGAACGGCCCGACGAGCTCGAGCGCACTGAGCTACCGCTACTGCAGCTACCCGAGCTCGACCCAGAACTTGCTCGTGTGATCTCGGCCGTAAACCCAACGGTAATGATCGTGAGAGCTACAACAACTACGAGGCGAACGACCGAGCGAGCCGGCCCGCGAGTCGAAGCTGCTACTCCTCGAGTATGCACCGTGTGTCCATGCATTTCGCTGTCTCCAATATCCAACGCCCGGGGGGTGGGCTATGGGGGAAACAGTACGGATACGGCATATGAATCTGAATAGGCCACTCGGCCCATTTTGTTATGCAGTGGCAGCGGCGGCGATCTCGACAACGATGAAGGCTCCAAGGCCTTGCGGATCGCACAGCGCCTCCGCCTCGCGAACACGGCTACGCATAGTGAGAGCCGCCACCGTGGGTCGAGCGGCCTGCTCATTCCAGATACGTTGACCTTCGGCCACAAGGTCGTCGATGCCCCAGCGCTGCAGGAACTGACGCTGCGTGCGCACATTGGCAGCATGGCCGCTGCTGGCAAGCAGTTGATCGAGTGCAACCTCAGCAGTGATGTCTTGAGAGCCGGGCTCAGCAAGGTAGTGACCGCCGCGCTCGTGGCCTCGGTAGGTACGCAACCACTGGCGCCAAGGGCGCATCGCTAAGCCAGCAGTGGTAGCGCTTGCGTAATCGATGACGAGTACGACGCCTTGCGAAACCAGTGCCCTCGTTTGGGCGAGCCAATTAGCGGCCTCGCTCTGAACAGGCACGCGCGAACCGTGAGCCGCAG
Organism: Actinomycetota bacterium; assembly: GCA_026393695.1. GTDB lineage: Bacteria > Actinomycetota > Acidimicrobiia > Acidimicrobiales > Ilumatobacteraceae > WLMZ01. The sequence goes on along the minus strand of JAPKZR010000289.1, from coordinate 1,770 downwards.
ACTGAGGCAAGGACAACTGGTCGAGGTCATCGGCAGAGCGCAGCACCTCAGCGAATGTTCCGTCGGGTCGTACGATCACGAACGCCTCACGCCAGCCGCCGTCCATGACGAACAATCTGAACGCAAGATTGTCGAGCAGTTCGTTCGCGATGACCACGCCGACAATGGGTTCTGTGGGCATTGAGGCCACCGACGTGATCCAGTCAGGATGCGCGGCTCGCTGCTGGGCAGACACTTCAACGGCCACATAGCTCACAACGCCGAGACAATCGGGTTGTGCGGCTCGAAAGGCACGCGCCAACGTGCCAGGGCCAGCGCCAGCTTCGATGACCGTGAACTGTTCGGGCTCACCGAGCTGATGCCACAGCGCGTCAACCATGCGCGCGAGAACTGCACCAAACAACGGCCCGACTTCTGGGCTGGTGATGAAGTCGCCTCGGCGACCAGCAGAGCCACCCGACGTGTAAAAGCCCTGCTCGCCGTAGAGGGCGAGATGCATGAAGCGCTCGAAAGAAATCGCTCCGCCCGCTGCAGCTATCGCGGCACGGATTTCGTCAGCGGCTGAGAGCACCGGTGAGCGCGCTGAGGTCGCCGAAGCGCAAGACCAAGCCGGGGAGAATACCGAGCACCAGGGTGCTGGTGCCGGTAATGACCAAGGCTGCCAACAACGATGGCGGCGTGGTAATCGGCGCTGTGTCGCCGTCTGGTGCGGGCTTCATCCACATTTCGCGCATGATGTTGCCGTAGTAGCCGAAGGCAATGACTGTGTTGACGGCGCCGATGATGGCGATTGCATATCCGAGCGTGGTGCCAGCTTCGAGCACCGCGCGGAACGCGTTGAGCTTGGCGAACCATCCGCCGAACGGAGGAATGCCGGCCAACGATGCCAACAGGAAGGTCATCAGCGCAGCCAGACCAGGCGCATACGAGAACAAACCGCCAAAGCTGGAGATCTCGCCGCTGCGCGTCTTGCGACTGACCGCGATGACCACTGCGAACACACCCAAGTTGGTGGCTGCATATGCCAGCAGATACACGACAACAGTCTTGAGCGATGTGCCCGTGGCCTTGGTGCCAGCGACCACCAGCGGCATCAAAATGAAGCCACCCTGGCTGATAGACGAGTAGGCCAACATGCGAACGATGTTGGTCTGCTTGAGCGCCACTACGTTTCCGACGGTCATCGTGAGTGCAGCGAGCACGAAGATAAACGGCTGCCATACCTTCTCGGCGTGAGGGAAGGCGAGATACAGCATGGTGACGAGCGCAACGAAGCCGCCCGCCTTCGAGGCCACCGACAAGAACGCTGTGACGGGGGTAGGCGCACCTTCGTACGTATCGGGTGCCCATGAATGAAAGGGCACTGCGCTGACCTTGAAGGCGAAGCCGACAATGACGAACACAACAGCCAAGGCCTCGACGGCTTTGTACTGGCCGGTGATGGTGATGGCCTTGCCAATATCGACGAGCAAGGTGCTGTTGGCCACGCCGTAGAGCAGGCTCATGCCGTACAGCAACATTGCGCTGGCGAACACGCCGAGCAAGAAATACTTCATGCCCGCTTCGTTGCTCTTGGTGTCGCGCTTGCGCCACGCGGCCAACATGTAGGCCGGGATCGACAAGAACTCGAGCGCCACAAACACACCAATGAGATCTCGCGCTGAGGTCATCATGACCATACCGAGCACACTGGCGAGCAACAGCACGTAGTACTCGCCTTGGTAATAACCACCTTCTTCGATCTCGTTGGTGGACAGCAACACCACGACA
>JAPKZR010000277.1 GCA_026393695.1 Actinomycetota bacterium | reverse complement strand
GGGCGACTCGCGTGTTCGGCGACCATGAGGCCTGCCGAATCAAGCAGTGTGGTGAGCTCATCCATGAAAGACAGTGTAATCGAACAAGTGTTCGATCGTCAACCCCCAAACAAAGAAATATCCCAGCGCATTGCAAAGAGGTCATCCAACAGGGTGAACCAGTGAACCGAGCCTGTGAGCCACACTTGTGCGCACACCGAGAATCGTGAGGTAGGCGTTGTGAACATCGGACCACGAAATCCATTTCTTGCCGACTCGGGTTACCCCATCGCGCACGGTCGCTGCGACCAGCAAGACAACACAGCGCTTGCCGGACCGAGCGGGCCCACAGAGACCTTGCCCGCGGATGCAATTCAGTACTCGTGGGTCGGCCCAGGCCATTTCGGCGGATGTACTTCGGGGCCGTACGCCGATGGGCGTCGGGTGATTTGGAGTAACGGTCGCCAGAACATTGTGAAGCTCGATTACGACACGCTCGAGATCTTGGCGACGCTGCCCATCGGCGATCTACCGTCGACGCCGCTCGCCGAACTTGAAGACCACGTCGGCAAGCTCGATTCGCTGCGCGATCACGATGCGATCGTGCACGCCATCACGCTGGCGCTCAACTTCTTGGTCGGTCTCGATGGTGTGTACTCGCTGCTCGACTGTGACCACACTCTGTTTGTTGGCCGTCAGGGTGGAGTCGTGGCGTTCGGCGACACAGATCCCGATGATCCGTCATCGCCAATTGTTGAGCGCGGATTCTGGAGCAAGCCAGCGCACATCGAGGGCAACATCGTTGGCGTCAACATCACCTTCGACGGCCGCATCGTTGTGTCTACCGACCATGGCTGGATCATCTGTTTGGCTCGCGACTTCAGCGACTATTCCGCAATTCAGCTACCCGGCGCTGCCGAACATGCGGCCGCTCATTGGGCGCACATGTTGGCGAGTGGCCGGCAGGGTTACGGCTGGGTTCGCACCAGTCTGTGTGTCGATGACAGCAACGGCATCTACGTGAGCTCGGTTGATCACACCCACAAGGTGGTGTGGACTGGCCAGCGACTCTCGCTCGACGAGGCCGACGGTGCGTGGTCGGCCCCGTACCGCAACGGCAACGGTTGGGGCTCGGGCACCACGCCTTCGCTGATGGGATTCGGTCCCGACGAAGATCGTTTCGTTGTGATCGGCGATGGCGACGATGTCGTCAACATCACGTTGTTCTGGCGTGACGAGATTCCCCACGATTGGCAGCAGTTACCGAATGCGCCGTCCCGACGCATTGCCGGAATCGGCCCAGCCAACATGGGCAACCCCGATCTGCCCGCGATCCAGACCGAACAGTCGATCACGGTGAGCGGCTATGGCGCGATGACGGTGAACAACGAAGCCGTCACCGTGCCGCAAGGCCTTGAAGGTTCGCGTGCTCGCTTGCTGTGTTTCTTCCTCGGACACGACCCGGCCTATACGCCGCATGGCTTGCATAAGTACGAGTGGAATCCCGCCACGCGAACCTTTGAGCAAGCATGGGTGTGCACCAACGTGTCATCGCCTAACTCGGTGCCGTTTGTATCGCAGGCCTCGAACCTGGTGTACACGTGCGGTGCGCGAGATCGTCAATGGACCATTGAGGCCATCGATTGGACCACCGGAGAAGCGGCGTTTCACTTCGTTGTTGGTGGCTCGCAGTTCAACACCCTTGGCGGCGGAGTCACCATCGACGATGACGGCCGCATCTTGTACGGAACCATCTTCGGCAAGACCCGAATTCTCAGATAGGCGCCAGCGTTCTAGGCGGGGGCTTACTGCTCTTTGTTCCACTTGGCGATGACACCTTCGCACTCACCGACGAGTCCGGCCACACGCGGGTAACCGGCGTAGGGGGCAAGCGTGATGAGCGTCTCGCGTAGTTCGGCGGGGGAGAGCTCGCCGTTCTTCAGTGCGGCGCGTGCCTGAATCTTCCACACATCGACCGAGCCACTGGCGGCGATGACGCCCATGAGCAGCAGTCGCCGATCTCTGATCGACAGCACATCGCGGGTCCACATCTCGCCGAACAATGAACGCATCATCACGTCGTTGAAAGGCATCGCGCCCTCGGGGAGGATCACAACATCGCCGGCGTATACCTCGGCCATTTTTGCGGCGCCACGTTCGTAGGCGCTTTGTTGCTGTGGGTCGGGCGTGGACTCAGACATGAGGTCTCTTTCGTTACTGGTTGTTCTCTTCGAGTCCGAAGACAGCGGTCATTGATTCGCGTAGCGATGTGATCATCGCGTGCCGAGGGTCGCCGTTGTTCATCAGCTCTTCGGCGAGCTCGAGATCTTTGGTGGCGATCGAGACGGTGTTCAACAGTGAGTCACGAAACGCGCCGCGAATATGCGCTGGAGGAATGCCGAGCAAGCCCGTGAACGACTCGGTGAGCTTGCCGAGTTGGCCGGTGTGGCGCCATGCCTGCATCAGTGCTTGCGGATTGCCGCCGTTGGTTTTCACCATGTCGAATGCCGACGATGCCGCAGCAAACTGCGCGTAGGTCATCGTGTTCACGCCGATCTTGAGCGCGGCGCCCGAGCCCACCGGCCCGCCATCGATGACCAATGATCCATAGGTGTTCAGTGCATCGATCACGGGCTGGCTCATCTCGCTGACACCGCCAGCCAAGATCACGAGCTCGCCGACCTTTGCGGCATCGCCGCCGCCGGCCACGCATGCATCGAATAGATCGACACCCCACGCCGCTGCGGTATCGCGAGCCCACGTGATGGTCTGTGGCGACACCGTGCTGTGAATCAGAATTGTCTGCCCAGCGCTGCAGCCGTGTTGCACACCAGCCGCGCCGGTGAGCACTTGGCGAATGTGAGCATCGGCTGGCACACAAATGCTGATGATGTCGCAGACCTGCGCGAGTTCGGCGGGTGACGACGCTGCCGTGGCGCCTTGCTCAACAAGCGCGGCCATTGCCTGCGCGTCGAGATCGCACACGGTGACGGTGGCCCCTGTGGAGAGCAGCCGACTGGCCATTGCCGAGCCCATCTGCCCGAGACCGATGTAACCGAACCGCACAGGAGACGGCTGCGTTGCCTCGCTCACTTCGTAACCCCAGGGGTGAACGTGATGGGAAGGCTGGTCCATCCGGTGACGTTTGAACTATGGAAGCGCACCTTGCGCTCGTGATCGACATCGATGTCGGGCATGCGGCTGAGGATCTGTTCGAGCGCAACCTTGCCTTCCATGCGGGCCAGCGCAGCGCCGAGACAAAAGTGCGAGCCGTAGCCAAACGCTAAGTGTTTCTCGGCTTTGCGGTCGATCTGAAACTGATGCGCAGTGTCGCCATATTCGCGGTTGTCGTGGTTGGCGGCGCCGATGAGCAACAACACCGATTGGCCTTCTTTGAGTTGCTGACCGTGCAGTTCGATATCGGTGGTGAGCGTGCGGTGCATGTATTGCGTCGAGTTGTGGAAGCGCAGCACTTCTTCGAGTGCGTCGGGGATCATCGATGGATCTGCAACGAGTCGGTCGCGCTGGTCTTTGTGGTGCGACAAAATCTCGATTGCGTTCGCCACCATCTTGGTGGTGGTCTCGTGGCCGGCGATCACGAACAGAACACAAAATCCGAGCAACTCAGTCTCGGTGAGCATGCGCCCTTCGACCTCAACGCCCATCAGGTCTGCGATCAAGCCTGGGCGCTGCTGCTCGCGTCGTTCGGCGAGATCTTTGATGAAGTAGTCGAGCAAGCCAAACATGCCGTCGAGGGCCTCTTTGGGCATCGCCATCGAGCCGTCTTCGCGAATCAGGATCTTGTCGGCGTGCGTGCGTAACGATGTGCGGTCTTGCTCTGGAATGCCAAGGATTGCGGAGATGACATCCATCGGAAATGGCCCAGAGATATCGGTGACGAGATCGCCCTCGCCGCGCTCGATGACTTGATCGATGTATCCGTCGACGATGGAGCGGATGTCGTTTTCCATGGCCATCATTTGGCGGGGCGTGAACACCCGCGACACCAGTCGACGAAACACTGTGTGCTCGGGTGGATCGAGTTCGATCATCTGTTGGAACGACAGATCTTTGGTGGTGATGGCCCGTCGGTTCTCGAGCGCCACGCCGCCCATCGACGAGAACGTGCCGTGATCGCGAAACGCTTGTTGCACGTCGGCGTATCGGCTGAGCACCCAGAATTTGAGCTCTGGATTCCACCATGCAGGGGCGTTGTCGCGCAGCTGTTGATAGGTCACGTATGGGTCGTCGTGAACCGAAAAGGCATACGGGTTATAGGTGACTTCGGCGGGCATGCGGCGACTGTAGCCCAAGGATGACAACAGCTGTTATCTCAGCTACAGTCGCCGAATCGTCACCTCGCCTGTCCGCCCCAACCGCCGCGCCGAACTGGCCAAGACCAGTTACGAACTCATCGCCGAGCGCGGCATGGAAGGCGTCAGCTTGCGTGCGGTAGCTCGCCGCTTGGGAGCCACCACGGGTTTGGTGTCGCATCACTTTGCCGATCGGGCCGAGCTCACCGAAGCAGCGCTCGACCACGCCGCTGCCGTCATCGTGACGCGCGTGATGAAGATGCCCGGCAGCACCGATGTGTTCGATGTGCTCGCCGCCGTGCTGCCAATCGATGCAGTCACCATCGAGAATTGGCGCTTCGCATTCAGCGTGCGCACCTCGGCAATGTTCGACCCCGATCTGCGTCGATTCGACCGCATGATCCTCGAACACTGGAACAGCTACTTGCCGGGTCAGCTAGCTGGTCGCGTCGAAGGCGACCTGCACGATGCGTGCCGTCACCTCATTGCCTTGGTCGACGGCATCGCCTTGCAAGCGGTTCTCAATCCACTCGATTGGCCAGCGGACAAACAGATTCACCACCTGCGTCTCGGATACAGCGCACTCGTTACAGGAGCACGTCAATGAACCAACCCGAAGCATCAGCACAGCGGCGACGGTTCGAGGGCCGCACCGCCATCGTCACCGGATCCGGCGGCGGAATCGGCGAGGCCTATGTGCGCGCGTTGCACGCCGAGGGCGCCAACGTGGTCGTCGCCGAGATCAACGAAGAAGCCGGTCGCGCTGTGGCCGAGTCGTTGGGTGATCGAGCGATTTTCGTGCGCACCGATGTGGGCGATCCAGCGAGCACCGATGCGATGGCAGCCGCTGTGATGGAGTCATTCGGGCGCATCGATTATCTGGTCAACAACGCGGCCATCTTCGGCGACATGCAAATGGCCGGCCTGACCAACGTCGATTACGCCTACCTCAATCACTTCATGAACGTGAACCTGATGGGTGCGTTGCATTGCACCCGTTCGGTGATGCGCCCGATGGGCAAAGGTGGCGGCGGCTCCATCGTGAACCAGTCATCCACCGCATCGTGGATGGGTATCTCCGGGTTCTACGGACTCGCCAAGGCTGGCATCAACTTCCTCACCAGTTCGCTGGCGCACGAGTTGGCGTTCCGCAACATTCGCGTGAACGCAATCGCACCTGGGCCCACCGATACGCAGGCGATGGCCAAGCAGGTGCCGCTTGAGTTTCGCGATCCACTGGTGGCCAGCTTGGCCATCAAACGTTTGGGAACGCCTGCAGATCATGTAGGCCCAGTGCTCTTCTTGCTGTCTGACGAAGCAGCATGGATTACCGGCCACATCCTTGCCGTCGACGGCGGACAGATCACGAGAATCTGATGAGCACTCCTATGAACCACACACACCAAGCTGTACAAGAACTGTTGCTCATCAATGGCGAGTTGCGAGGGGCATCGAACGGTGCCGTCTACGACAACGTCAACCCGGCGACCGGTCAGGTCATCGGCGTGTCGCCCGACGCCTCAACCGACGACATCGAGGCCGCAATTGTGGCGGCGCGCACTGCGTTCGACACCACCGATTGGTCGCGCAACGTTGAGTTCCGCGTGCACTGCATTCGCCAGCTTCAGCAGGCGTTGGCCGATCATCTGCCGCAACTCATCGACATCACCATGGCCGAGGTTGGTGCACCGCGCATGGCGTGCGACACCATTCAGGTCGTTGAGCCCTTGAAGTTCCTGCCCTACTACGCCGACATCGCTGCCAACTTTCAGTGGTCCAGCAGTCTCGGTGAAGCCAACACCATGGGCGGCCCCGCAGAACGCTGGACCGAGCAAGAAGCCGTTGGTGTGGTTGCTGCCATCACGCCGTGGAACGTGCCCACCCAAATCAACTTGGCGAAGATCGTGCCGGCGCTCGCTGCTGGCTGCACCGTGATTCTCAAGCCGGCTGTCGAGACCCCAGGCGTCATCAACATCGTTGCCTCGAGCGACAAGTTGATTGGTCGCCAACTCGTGATCGATCCGCGCATCGACATGATCAGCTTCACCGGTTCCACCGACACCGGTCGGCGCATCATGGCCGATGCCAGCGTCAACCTCACCAAGGTGTTTCTCGAGCTGGGCGGCAAGTCTGCATGCATCGTTCTCGACGATGTCGACGACATCGCGGGCGCGTCCTTTGGTGCCGTGTTCGGATTGGCGATGGTGTGCGGCCAAGGTTGCGCACTCACTACTCGTGTGCTGTTGCCGCGTAGTCGCTACGACGAAGGTGTCGCCGCAATCGCCGCCTTGATGACCGGCATCGTGCCCGGCGATCCAACAGCTGCGGGCACCGTGATGGGTCCACTCATCAGTGCAGCGCAGCGCGATCGCGTCGAGGGATACGTGGCCAGCGCTATCGAGCAGGGCGCTCGAATTGTGTGTGGCGGGAAGCGCCCCGAGCACATGCCCAATGGCTTCTTCTACGAGCCAACGCTCATCGCCGACGTCACCAACGACATGCGCGTGGCGCAAGAAGAGATCTTCGGCCCAGTGCTGGTTGCCATCGCATACGACGACGACGATCATGCCGTTGCTATTGCCAACGACTCAGAGTTCGGGTTGTCGGGCGCCGTGGTTTCGGCCGACGAAGGCCGCGCATTGTCAGTAGCGCGCCGCGTGCGCACCGGCACGATGTCGGTCAACGGCGGTGTTTGGTACGGATGCGATGTGCCGTTTGGTGGCTACAAGCACTCGGGCATCGGCCGTGAGATGGGCATGGCTGGTTTCAGCGAGTATCTCGAAACACGAGCATTCGCAAAGCCAGTCACGAGCAAGCCGTGAGCACGCACCAGCGTCTTGTTGGGCGACGCATTCTCGTCATCGGTGCGTCGTCGGGTCTCGGCGAAGCGTTGGCGTTGGCATGTGCCCAGGCCGGTGCCACGGTTGCTGTGTCGGCTCGCCGCGCCGATCGACTCGACGACTTGGTGCAACGCATGGGCAGCGGGTTCGCCTTTGCTGGCGATGCCACCCTTGCCGACGATGCGCAGCGAGTGGCAACACAAGCGGCGCAAGCCATGGGCGGCATCGACGTGATGGTGTACATGGCGGGCTACGGCGTGCTGCAAGAACTCAAAGACACCGATGTCGACACATGGGTCGACGTGTTCAAGCTCAATGTCATCGGCGCCAATCTGGCCGCCGCTGCGTCGCTCGATCATGTCGGTCGCAACGGCCTCATTGCCTTCGTGTCATCTCGCACAGTGTTCGACTCAAACGCTCACTTCGCTACGTATTCGGCCACCAAAGCTGCGCTCAATCAATGCATCCGCACATGGAAGGTCGAGCATCCTGATCGTCGCTTTTTGCGCATCATGATGGGCAACGCCCAGCCCACCGAGTTCGTTAACCAAATGGGCCTCGAGCGTCTCGGTGCTGCCCTCAAGATTTGGGGAACGCAAGCGTTGCCAGGCGGATTCATGGAGCCCCGCGATGTGGGCGTGTCGCTCGCATCTTCGTTCGCGACGATGCTCGACCATCCCGAAATCGACGTCTCCGAAATCCAGCTCGACGCCCGGCAGGTGTAACGGCGCGCTCGCAACCGCGAACTTGCGGCGTACACGCCCCTGAGGGGCTCGTACGCCGCTACTTCCCAGGCGATCGACTCGCTAGCTGATTGAGCGGGACAACGAGTCGGCGCCGCGAATGCCATCGAGGATCATGCTTGCGTTCACCGTGAACGGCTCGTTGTGAGCCGTTTCGCCTGCGGCGACGGTGCGCGCTGCAATGGTTCGAAGCAGGTCGAGGTCTGCGTCGGCCAGGCCCACCTCGGCCAACGACGTGGGGAGCCCCACGGCTCGGTTGAACCGCACGACATCGACAAACTCGCTGTGCGGGCGACCCTCGACAACGAGTTGTACCAAGAGTCCGAATGCCACCTTCTCGCCGTGCAGAAACGAGTGCGTGCCTGCGGCGGTGGTGAGTCCGTTGTGCACAGAGTGAGCAATGGCGAGTCCGCCCGATTCGAAGCCGAGTCCTGAGAGCAACGTGTTCGCTTCGACAATGCGCTCAAGCGCCGGCGTCACTGAGTTGGCGCGTACCGCTGCGAGCGCGGCGGGTCCGTCGGCGAGCAGTGTTTCGTAACACAGCTTGGCGAGGGCCTCGGCGGCGCGAGTGGTGGCACCCTGTAGCTGGTTTGGTCGATGCGCCTCAATCACCGTGCGCGCCTCGAACCATGTTGCGACCGCGTCGCCCATGCCGCCCACTAAGTAGCGCGCCGGTGCGGCCGCGATGATGGTGGTGTCAACGAGCACGAGGTCGGGATTGCGTCGGTAGAAGAGGTAGCGGTCGACTGATCCATTGGCGTCGTACACCACCGACAACGCGCTGCATGGAGCATCGCTCGAGACCACCGACAACGCGCTGCATGGAGCATCGCTCGAGGCGAGGGTGGGGCAGTTCACGGCGCTGATCGAGCACTCCGCGGCAATGGCGCGCGATGTGTCGAGCGCCTTACCGCCTCCGGCCCCGATGACCGTGGTTGAGCCCGCTGTTCGCGCCGCAGCGACGCCAGCATCGATTTCGTCTTGCGTGCACTCACCGTTGAAACGATGCACCACAAATGGAATTCCCGCGCTGCCCAGAGTGTGTGCCCATGTGGCGCCGAGTTCGGCTTCGATGCGTGCGCTCGCCACGATGAGGGCGGGGCCGTTGAGTCCCATTGCCGACAACACAGATCCAAGCTCGGCTGTTGCGTTGGCCCCTTGCACGTAGCGAGATGGGGCGCAGAACACCGCCAGCATTGGCTTGGGTGAGTTGGGGTCTTGTTGGTCGGTCATGCTTCGGCCCTTTCAGCGCAGTGGCGGCACCGTACACAACCGACGAGAACGTGTGTTACTCCGACAACGAGTTCAGCGGTGCGCGAAGTGGCGGTCTATGCGCCCCTGACGGGCTCGTACGCCGCCACTTCCGCCTGGGTGGCAGCGAGGAGGGCCATGGCGACAATGCGCGCAATGAGCGCGAGGTGCTGGCGCTCGCGAAGTCGGAAGGCTCCGCGGTGGCGACTCAACACGATGGTGGCATCGAGTCCGGAGATGGGCGCCCACGCAATGTCGGCTGGGGTGTGCTCTTGGGCGATGTCGGGCGGAAGGTGGCTGGAGCCATCCAGAAAAGCCGCCACCCATTGCAGATCGGGCAAGGTGCCCGAGCGCGCAATTGGTGATGCGTTGGCTGCGTCCGTTGCGTTGGTGATGACGCACCAATCGGCATGAAGCAGTTCTCTCAGCAGCGCGCAGGCTGCGTCGAGGCGGTTGGCGACGTCGGTTTCCATGATGCGCGCGGCGACATCGAGTGCCAGCACGCTTTGCTCCGAACGATCTGTTTCAACGTGATAGACGTCTTCGATGGTGACGCCGTCGACCCGGCCAACTGCACCGATCAGCGCGTCGAGGCTTGCGTCTTCGGGCAGCGACACGGTCAATTCGTCGATGGCCAGATTGGCGCCGCGTTCAAGGATCTCGATACCGATGACATCGCCGTTCACTTGGCCAATGGCAGCAGCCACTCGACCGAGAGTTCCGGGTATGTCGGGGAGCCAGAGACGCATTACCACTGTGGGCATGCGCTTGAGAATAGCGAGTCGACGTTTCAGGCGAAGCATGGTTTTGTTGCCCGTTCGTGAACAACTCCCGTCGCTGTGCAGGGCGATGTCACACTCTGTAGAGGTACGTGCGTTGTCCCTACTGGTGCGAGCACTATGGTTCGCCGACCGCAGCGCGGCCGCAATGACACAGGAGTTCAGATGCGAATACTTCACACCAGCGATTGGCACCTCGGCCGGAGCTTTGGCGCGGTTTCGCTGGCCGACGATCAGCAAGCGTTCATTACGTGGATGACTGCCGAAGCGGTGTCGCGCAAGGTCGATCTCGTGGTGATCGCCGGCGACATCTTCGATCGCGCAATTGCCCCCACCGAGGCAGTGGTGATGTTTCGCGAGGCGTTGCGCAACCTGCAGGCCGCTTCCATCACAGTGGCGGTCATCACCGGCAACCACGACGGTGCCGACCGGGTTTTCGCCTACGACGATCTACTCGATCTCAGCGGTGTCTATATCCGTGGCGGCTACTCGAAGATCGGTGAGGTCATCACGCTCAACTTTGCCGACGGCCCACTCGATCTCGTGATGCTTCCGTTTCTCGATCCGCAGGCTGCACCCGACGGTTTGTCTGAAGCCACGGGCGAGGAAACCGCCGATGCATCCGAGCGTCGCAGAGCGCGCACGCATCAATCGGTGCTCGCCGCGGCGATCGCCGAAGCACTGCCGTCGCTCTCAGCGCCGCGTTCGCTCGCCGTTTCGCACGCATACGTTGCCGGCGCCACTGTCAGCGACTCCGAACGGCAACTCACCATTGGCGGCACGGGCACGGTCGACGCTTCGTTGTTTGACAAGTTCTCGTACACAGCGC
>JAPKZR010000109.1 GCA_026393695.1 Actinomycetota bacterium | reverse complement strand
GGCATCGGCGGCATCATGCTCACGTTCATCGTCGGTATGCCTTCGATGGTGCGCACCCGTTTTGCAACGCCAACCGTGGGTCGCGAATGGATGATCGGCGAGATGGGCACTGCGCTCGCCGACATCAGCCCCGAGGGCATCGCCGAAGTGTCGGGTGGCCGGTGGCGCGCTCGTGCCAACCGTGCCACCCCTATCAAAGCTGGCGAATCGCTGCGCGTTATTGCGATTGATGGCGTCACGCTCGAGGTTGAACCCGAAGAGGGCGGCGCCAAGGATTATCGCGAGATGCGTAAGAAGTCGGGCGATGCAGTTGAGGCAACGCCTGAACCCGCCGCCGCCGTCGACTGACCAGCCGTCTAACGCTCTGCGGTCACGAGCCACACGTTGCCATCGAATGAGACGGCATCGTCAACCAATCGCTGACTGAACTCGGCGCGGATCGCGTCTTGTGCGGCGGCAAACGTGGCCTCATCAACTTGAGCACGCAGATTCTGCCCAGCGGTGGTGCTCATCGACTGGTTCACCGCCGCCTCAAGGCCTAACCCGGCACCGAGCATGGTCTGCGCGCTGAACGGTTCGATCTGCACCGCCGACCATCCCGCAGAGGTGAGGACGCTCTTCACGCGATCGCGATCGCGAAACGCGAATGGTCCCGGAGCGTTGGCGGGCGGAAGCACCGGCTCTGGTGTGAAGGTGCGCATGATCTGCGCGGGCAACGAGATCCATTCGTTGAGTTCTTCGCGTTGCCAACACACAAAGGCCAGGCGGCCGCCAGCGCGCACGTTGCTCGCAAGGTTGGTGAAGGCCGCAGTTGGGTCGGCGAAGAACATGACTCCGAAACGCGAGAACATCGCGTCGGCATCGTGATCGATTGGTGCGATGCGATCGGTTTGCGCATCGGCCACCACGAACGAGACCGTTGGTCGGCCGATAGTGCGTTCGCTTGACGCCGCGATCATCGTGGTCGAGATGTCTGCGCCGATCACCCAACCGGTTGATCCAACCGCGTCGGCGATAGCGAGCGTGGTCGTGCCGGTGCCGCACCCGATGTCGAGGATGTGTTCGCCAGGCTCAGCCTGGAGCGCGCCGAGAGCGGCGTTGCCAAAGTGCACGAGCTGTCGGTCGAACTGGGCCTGCTGTTGCACCCATTGACGCCCCGCATTCTCGGTCCAATACGTTGACTGTTGTTGGTTCGCACTGGTTTCTGCCATGACGTAGCTTCGCATGTGCCTACGATGGAGAGCGATGACCACAGGTGCCCCAAGCGCTCCGTTGGCCTCGGCTTCTGGCGGTTCTCGCCAGATCGTGGTCGAAAAGCGCACGTTTGTTCAGGGCCGCCCCGCCGCATACAGCGTGGCGGGTGCTGGAATGCCAGTGGTTCTGCTGCATGGCTGGGCGCTGGCCCATCACACCTACCGCGATGTCATCGCGTCAATCGCTCAGCAGGGTTGTCGTGTCATCGCCCCGGCAATGCCTGGCTTCGGTGGCACGCACGAGATCCCTGAGCGCGACTTCTCGATTGCTGGTTATGCGCGTTGGGTTGCAGATCTGCTCGACGCGCTTGAAGTCACCGAGCCGGTTGTTGTCGTGGGCCATAGCTTTGGCGGTGGCGTGGCCATTCGGTTGGCGCATGATCACAGCGATCGGGTGCGTTCGATGGTGTTGGTCAACTCGGTTGGCGGATCTTCTTGGCGCAAGGGCCATGTGCTGCGATCGATCGCCGAGCGTCCGCTGTGGGACTGGGGCCTGCACTTCCCTGGCGACGTGTGGCCTCTTCGTCAGGCACGGCGCGTGTTGCCCGTGATCGCCGAAGACTTTCTTCCGAATCTTGTGCGCAACCCGCGCGCCATCATCAAGGTGGCCAACTTGGCGCGGCGCGCCGATCTGCGCAGCGAACTCGAAGATCTACGCGAAGCAGGCAAGCCGATCACCATTTTGTGGGCGGCGCGTGACGGCATCATCCCGCGTGAATCGTTCGAAGCGCTGTGCGTTGCGGCGGGTGTTCAAGGAACCGTGGTCGAGGGTTCGCACTCGTGGCTGCTTGCCGATCCGGTGCAGTTTGGCGAAGTGATCACCAACGATATGAACGTCGCCAAGCTTGCTCGCGAACTTGACCAGAAGGTGCCACCAAAGCGGCGCCGTGGCCTACGCCGTGTGAGCACCCTCATCGGCACCACCGACGACGGGAAGCCTGGGCCCGCCAATCCTTAGATCGTCGCGTCGGCGAGTGATGCCGCGTGCGTCGAGCTCGGCAGCGAGCGGCAACGCATGCTTGCGAGTAGACCCGGTGACATCGCGGAATTGGGCGACGGTGAATCCGTCGGGGTTCTCTGCAAGCAACGCAGCTGCTGCCTGTGCAGCATCGTCGATGGTTTGCGGATGAAAGTAGATGCCGTCGCGTTCGACAACGCGCGCGCTGCGAATCAGTAGCCGCAGTTCGGTTTTGTCCACGTTGGTTGCATCGGGTGGGGTGAATCGGCCAGCCAACAACGCAGCCACAAACGGATGGTCGGCGAGCGGGTCACGAACCTCGGCCTCTCGGGCGCGGCCGTTATCGATGTCGACGGTGTCGATGGTGGCTAACACCGCGCGCTCACGATCATCGAGTGAGGCGATGTCGAGACCCAACGGGCCAGCAGCCCCCACGCGCTCGAGCACCGATGCGCGTAACGCATCAACGGCTCCTGCGGTGACAACCCATTGGCCGATGGTTACCTCAAGCCGTTCTCCGGTGAGCAGCACAAGTTCGTCGACAGTGACCCAGCCGCGCTCTGCGATGACACGGTTGATGTCGCGGTTGGGGCGAGCCTTCGACGCAGGCAGCACGGGTGAGATGTCGAGCACTTCGCCGCCGCCGACGGTTTCGTTGCGGCCCGATTCACGCAGGATGAAACGGTCGCCTGGCAGCAGCGGCAACGCCTCGGGCAGATGCAGGCGAATGAGCCCGTTGGCGCCGGGTTGGATGGCTTCGTCGCCAAGCACACGGAGCTTCACGGTGAACTCACCAGAGCCGATGTAGGCCACGTAGGCGCCGCGCCGGGACACCTCGTGCTCAAGGCGCTCGAGCACGTGGAGCGACGCATCAAATCGGTTCGTGGGCCGCCACTGCTTGGGGTGCACTACGGCGTCACCGCGACTCACCTCAGTGTGCTCAACGCCGGACAGGTTGAGCGCTACGCGGTTGCCGGCACCGATGTGTTGCATCGTGCTGCCCAGACTCTGAATGCTGCGCACGCGCACGTCGTCGTGGCGGGATCCCACTGCCACTCGATCGTCTACTTGCAGCGAGCCGTCGGTGAGGGTTCCGGTGACCACGGTGCCGCTGCCCTTGGCTGCGAAGACGCGGTCGACCCACAGCCGTGGGCGTTCTCTGTCGATGGCCTGTGGGGTGGTTGCCACCAAGGTGTCGAGAGCATCGCGCAACTCGTCGAGGCCTGCGCCAGTTGGTGCTGAGACACCGATGATTGGAGCGTCGGCCAAGAAGGTGCCGGCAACGTGATCGAGCACTTCGAGCGTCGCGATGTCGCGCCATTCGTCGTCGACCAGATCTACCTTGGTCAGCGCAATCACGCCATGGCGCGCCCCGAGCAGCTCGAGAATGCGCAGATGCTCTTCGCTCTGCGGCTTCCATCCTTCGGTGGCCGCAACCACGAACAGGCACGCATCGATACCGCCCACGCCTGCGAGCATGTTGCGCAGAAAACGAATGTGTCCGGGAACGTCGATGAAGCTGATGCCCTCGCCGGATGGCAACACCGCATGGGCGAAGCCGAGGTCGATGGTGAGCCCGCGTCGCTTCTCTTCGGCAAAGCGATCTGGGTCGGTGCCCGTAAGCGCCAGCACCAGCGAACTCTTGCCGTGGTCAACGTGACCTGCGGTGGCAACAACGCGCACGGGTGTCTAGCTCAATGTCCGCAGGGCGTCGATCACGATGCGGTCGTCTTCGGGATCGACGCTGCGCAGATCGATGAAGGTTCGACCATCGCGAACTCGGCCGATAACCGGCGTGCTGTAGCCGCGCAGTGCAGCGAGGTGATCGCCAGCGAGCACCACTCCGAATGAGGGCATGCTGATGCCCGGTGCAGAACCTGCTCCCGGCAGCGCTTGCATTTCTTCGCCAGAGCCAACGCCAGTCGCGGCGCAGATTGCTGTGGCGCGGTCACGCAGTTGCTGCATTGGTGCGGCCACCATCCGCCAGAACGGAATCGTTGTCGCGGCTGACTTATCGAGATAGGCCAACGCCGTGGCTTGCAAGCTCGACAACACGAGGCCGCCTGGTCGCAACGCACGGGCTAGCGGATGACGCGCACACGCGGCCACAAGATCGCGCCGGCCAACAATGATGCCGGCCTGGGGACCGCCGAGCAGTTTGTCGCCGCTGAAGGTGACCAGCGCAGCACCGTGCTCGAGGCTTTGCTTGGCCGCAGGTTCGTTGGCAAGCCATGCGGGCGGAGGGCCGCTGAGCCATGGGCAGTTCGAGTCGATCAGGCCGCTGCCGATGTCGGCCACAACGGGCACAGACAGCGTTGCGAGTTCAGCGACGGTTGTCTCTTCAACAAAGCCGTCGATACGAAAGTTCGAGGGATGCACCTTCATGGTCAGTGCGATGTCGGCACCTTGGCGAGCGATGGCCTTCGAGTAGTCGCTGAGCCGAGTGCGGTTGGTGGTGCCCACATCGACCAGCGTTGCGCCCGACTGCTCCATCACGTCGGGTACGCGAAACGCTCCGCCAATCTCCACGCTTTCGCCGCGGCTCACGGCCACGCCGCGGTCGTATGCCAGCGCTGCAAGCACCAGCATCACTGCGGCCGCGTTGTTGTTCACGACCATTGCCGCCTCGCCACCGCACAGGCGCGCGAACAGTTGGCCCACTGCAGTTTGCCGAGACCCACGCTCACCGGTGGCGAGGTCGAACTCGACGTTGATCGGGCGGGCGGTCTGTTGCGCGCCCACGGGAGCGCGGCCGAGGTTGGTGTGCAGCAGCACGCCTGTTGCGTTCACCACAGGCATCAGCAGGGTGCGCGCGAGGTGAGCGGCGCGGATAGTGGCCGAAGCGGGATCGCCCGCAGCGATGGCCTCGCGGGCGATGTCGACGCACAGCGGGTGGGGGAGTCCGCTCGATGCGAGCGACCGGGCGAGCGTGTCGACCGACGGTGGGCGGGACTCCGAATTCGACATGGTCGAAATGCTACGCCCACCGTCCGTCCACCGCCCGCCCAGAACCATTTCGCTTCAACAAACGGTTTGTTGAAGACTTTTGGTCAACCCCCAACCAATTGTCTTCACCAAACTCTTGGGTGCGGCCATCGCGTAGGGTTGCGGCGATGCTTGCTGTCTCGATCGTGCGACTCGACCCCGAACTTGCGTTGCCCGCGTACGCGCATCCCGGTGACGCCGGCATGGACTTGTGTGCTCGCGAAGACGGCGTGCTGGCCGCAGGCGGCGGCCGTTTGCTGATGCCCACCGGCATCGCCATCGCCATCCCGCAGGGTTATGCCGGATTCGTGTTGCCGCGCAGTGGCTTGGCGCTCAAGCACGGCATCAGCGTGGTGAATGCGCCAGGGCTCATCGACTCGGCATATCGCGGCGAGATCAAAGTGGTCTTGCTGAACACGGATCCGGTCGCCGAGTATCACGTGCGTCGCGGCGATCGAGTAGCCCAACTGGTGCTGCAGCGTGTGGAAGAAGTGGTATGGACCGAGGTCGACTCGCTCGACGGTCTCGATCGCGGTGGCGGCTTCGGCCACAGCGGCCGTTGACCTGCAGAGCTCGCTACAACAGCAATTTGGTGAGGCTTGATGCAAGCCACTTTTGGTAGCGAGCGGCGCTCCATCCGCGGCGTTTGGTGACGAACGAATACATGTCGGGGTTGGCCAATGCAGACAGC
>JAPKZR010000134.1 GCA_026393695.1 Actinomycetota bacterium | reverse complement strand
GCCACCGAGACGTCTTCCCATGTGGCTGCCATGAAGTCGTCGCCCAAACACACTGCAGGCGCAAATCCAATGGCGTGCAGCACACCGTCGACATGACCCCAGATCTCGCTGACTGAGTTACGAACCGACTCGAGATGCTCGGGCACGGTGACATCGAGTTCGAACACGGGGGCTGGCTGAGGCAGCTTGCGAGCCACACGCTCAGTAAGGCTTAACGCCCGCCCTGCGCCAGTAAGCACCACGTTGGCGCCCTCTTCTTGGGCGAGTTTGGCGACACCAAATGCCAGCGAAGCATCGGTGAGGACGCCAGTGACCACGATGTTTTTTCCGGTGAGTAGACCCATGAGAATCGACCCTAGCGGTCATCAGGTGTGGCAATCAGCGATCGATGTGGCAGGCTACGGGTCATGCGAATCGGAATTTTGGGTGGCACCGGGCCAGCGGGCAGCGCACTCGCAGCTCGTCTGGCTTCAGTTGGATATACGTGCATCATCGGCTCACGGTCGAAGTACCGGTCAATGGAAATTCGCGATGGGCTCATTGCCAAGTGGCCAGAGCTTGCCGATCGCCTTGAGTGTGGCGATAACCCCGATGCTGCCGCAGGTGACCTCGTGGTCATCGCCACGCCGTGGGACTCCGCTGCAACCACTGCACAAGAGTACGAAGAGCTCCTTGCTGGCAAGGTTGTCATCAGCATGGCCAACGCGTTGGTGCGGGTAGGCCACGAGTTCCAGCCGCTGGTTCCGCCACGTGGCAGCGTTGCCGCTCACGTGCAGGCCGCAGTTCCACGTTGTCGCGTGGTCGCCGCGTTCCATCACCTTCCCGCCACCGAGCTGGGACACCTCGGTTCGCCCATCGATTCAGACGTGCTTATCTGCAGCGACGATCCAGAGGCAACGCTCATCGTTGCCGAAATCGTGGCGCAGATTCCTGGCTGTCGTCCGCTCGACGCCGGCGAGTTGTCGAACGCAACCGCCATCGAGGCTTTTACCGCAGTGTTATTGCAGCTCAACGTTCGCTACAAGACCCGCGTCGCTCCCAAGCTCACCGGCATCCGTAGCGACCCGCGCGATGCAAAGAAGGCTGAAGGAAAACAGTCTTGAGCATGAGGTTGTTCGACACGGCGCGCCAAGCCGTGGTGCCATTTGAGCCGGGCCCGCAGGTGTTGATGTACACGTGCGGCATCACGCCCTACGACGCCACGCACCTTGGTCATGCGGCCACGTTCGTCACGTACGACATCTTGCAGCGACGCCTTATCGATCTCGGTCACGAGGTCAAGTGCGTGCGCAATGTCACCGACGTAGACGATCCGTTGTTCGCAAAGGCTCGCCAGCTCGGTGTGCATTATCTCGATCTCGCAGCAGGCGAAGAGGCCCGCTTCGAACGTGACATGACAGCGCTCAACATGCTGCCGATGTACAGCACACCACGCGCCTCTTCAGCGATCAGCGATATCCGCGGGTTCATCGGCATCGTGCTCGACAGGGGCTTTGCGTATCAGGCCGGTGGTTCGGTGTACTTCGATGTCTCGAAGTTCCCAAGCTTTGGTTCGGTTTCGCATTACAGCACCGAGCAGATGATCGCGTTTGCAGCCGAGCGCGGCGGCAACGTGGAAGACCCCAACAAGCGCAACCCACTCGACTTCGTGTTGTGGCATCCATCGGCCGCCGACGAGCCGTCGTGGGACACGATGTGGGGCCCCGGCCGACCCGGTTGGCACATCGAGTGCAGTGCGTTGGCGCTGCGCGAACTGGGCGAGACCATCGATCTTCACGGCGGCGGATCAGACCTGATCTTCCCGCACCACGAGTGCGAGCGAGCACAGAGCGAAGCTGCCACAGGCAAGCAGTTCGTGAAGCACTGGATGCATGGACCAATGGTTCATATGCACGGGCAAAAGATGTCGAAGAGCCTTGGCAACTTGGTGTTCATCGACAAACTGCGTGAAACGTGGGATCCACGGGCCATCCGCCTCAGCATCATCGAGCACCACTACCGCCACGACTGGAGTTGGGACGACGAGCTCATGCCGCGTGCGGCAGCTCGTCTCGTGGCCTGGCAGGCAACAGTTGGCGGAACCCCAACCCGCGTTATCGAGCAGGTTCGCATTGCGCTCGATAACGACCTCGATTCGGCCACGGCAGTGCTCGCAATCGACACCGCTGCCGCTGATGGCTGCGATGTGAGCGACGCTGCTGCGTTGCTCGGCGTGATCCTGTAGCACCACTGGCTGATCGGCACGGCCTCGTGGCTGTGTATTTTGTTCAACATCGCAAAGTATTTCCTGTTGCCAGGGTGTTTGTCGCCTACTGTGTGGGCATGTTCCGTGCAGGTGAAAGCGGGTGAACCCCGATGAGCGCTAGCAGTACCGTGCACACAACCAACAAGGTGCAGTACCGGGCGCGCAAGGTGGCGCTGCCTGTTGCAAAGCGCCTGTGGCATTTCGATCTGCAGGGCCTTGAGCACTTGCCCGCCGAAGGCGCAGCGATTTTGTGCCCCAACCACATCAGCTTTCTCGACAGCGCATTCCTGATGCTGCTCGCCGGCCGAGACATCAGCTTCGTGGGTAAGGCCGAGTACATGGATTCGTGGAAGACCAAGTTCTTGTTTCCGGCGATGGGCATGATCCCCATTGATCGCAGCGGCGGTGAGAAGAGTTCTTCTGCACTCGATACGGCCGAAGCGGTGCTACGCAGAGGCGAGCTCTTCGGCATCTTCCCCGAGGGCACTCGCAGCCGCGATGGCGCTTTGTACAAAGGGCATACCGGAGCAGCGCGCTTGGCGCTCAAGGTTGGCTGCCCGATCCTGCCCGTGGGCATCATCGGTACCGATCTCATTCAGCCGCCCGACGCGAAGATGCCCAAGATCAACAAGTCGTGCACGATCAAGATCGGCCGACCGATCAAGGTCGATCGATACCGGTCGCGTAGCGATGATCATCTCGTCCTGCGACAGATCACCGACGAATTGATGTATGAAATTCGTGAACTCACCGGCCAGGACTATCGCAATACGTATGCCACCAAGAAGGCGGCCGGCTTGCCAACCGACAAGGCCGTGATTGCCCACGTACATGATGATCCGCAGGCTGCTGAGGCCCGAGAGTTGAGCTCGGCCGGCAGCCACTAACTGCTGGCGCCGAGCAAACCTGCGCCGCTCGGTCCGTTAAATCACCCGTTGTCGTAACGGGGTCACCGTAGAATGCGTCTCGTTATGACCGAGATACTCATCACCCTTCCTGACGGCTCGCAACGCTCCTTCGCCGAGGGCTCTACTGCGGGAGATGTCGCTGCGTCGATTGGTTCTCGCCTCGCTAAAGCCGCTGTGGCCGCCGTTGTGAACGGCGACGAAGCCGACCTCACGACCCCGCTGACAAATGGCGCCACCGTTGCGATCATCACCGGCGACTCCGACGAGGGTCGCCATGTGCTTCGTCACTCCACCTCTCACGTGATGGCCCAAGCGGTGTTGCAACTGTTTCCTGGGGCCAAGTACTCCATCGGTCCGGCAATCACCGACGGCTTCTATTACGACTTCGAGCTGCCCGCCAACAAGACCTTCAGCGAAGACGACCTGGTCTTGGTCGAGGCACGTATGCGTCAGATCATGTCGGCGAACCAGCCGTTCATTCGTTCGGAGATGTCTATCGACGATGCGCTCGCACTGTTCGCCGATCAGCCATACAAGTGCGAGATCATCGAGCGCGTGCGTGCCCTTGCCGGCGTTGTCATTGATCCCGACGACGAAGAAGTCAGCGTCGATGCGGGCGAAGTAGATCCCGACGGCACGGTCAGCGTGTACCGCAATACCGACGAGTTCGTCGACATGTGTCGTGGCCCTCACGTGCCAACCACCTCGCGACTCGGTCACTTCAAGTTGATGAAGGTCGCTGGCGCATATTGGCGCGGCAACGAAAAGGGCCCCATGCTGCAGCGCATTT
>JAPKZR010000033.1 GCA_026393695.1 Actinomycetota bacterium | reverse complement strand
GTGTCGTTGAAACCAAGCGGCGCGTTGATGGCTGCTGCGTCGAACGCTGGGCGCGAATCGACCACGTCTTGCAACGTGCGAAAGACCATCGGGTCCTCGACAATCACCGTGACGCCGGCCAGTCGCGCCGGCACAGCGAGCCACCCTGCGGGGCACGGCGTGATGCCAGCGAGCAACTGGTACGGCAGATGTTTTGCGGCCATGATCAATCCTGATTTTCGTTAGAGATGAATCAGCCCGCCGCGCCCACGAGCACGGCGTTTCCGGTTGAGGCACCCTGACCGGCCATGATCGTTTCCTGCGCCTGTTGCGCAGCGCGAACTGTTGCAGTGTGGGCAACGATCTCTTTTGGATACGCACTGATCTCACATGCGGCTTCCATGGTGATCAGACCCGACGCCACAAGACGAGCGAGGTCCATCTCGATGGTCTGCATGCCCTCTTTTTGAGCAGTGGAGATCACGTTACGCAGCTGACGGCTCTTGCCTTCGCGAACAAGGTTGCGAACCGCCTCGGTGCCGAGCAGCACTTCGTATGCAGCAACACGTCCGCCACCTTCGACCGGCAACAGTCGCTGGCTGATAACACCCTGGAGCGCACCGGCCAACTGAATTTGGATCTGATCACGGCGCTCGGCCGGGAACACGTCGACGATTCGGTCGAGGGCCTGCGAGGCATCGTTGGTGTGCAACGTGGCGAACACAAGGTGACCCGTTTCAGCAAGCGACAACGTGATCGAGATGCTGTCGAGGTCGCGCATTTCGCCGAGCAGAATCACATCTGGGTCTTCACGCAGGGCGCTACGCAGACCGTCGGTGAAACTGTTCACATCGGTGCCCACCTCGCGCTGGTTGATCAGCGCTGTCTTGTGGTTGTGCACATATTCCACGGGATCTTCGATGGTCAAAATGTGGCAGGGCCGCTCTTCGTTGATGCGGTCGATCATCGCTGCGAGCGTGGTGCTCTTGCCCGATCCCGTGGGGCCCACAACAAGAACCAGCCCGTACGGCTTGTTCAACAATTCGGTTGCCGCCCATGGTGCGCCGAGCTCTTCGAGCGAACGCACACGGAATGGCACAACGCGAAGTGCAAGCGACAGGTGACCTCGCTGGCGGAAGGCGTTGGCACGGAAACGTCCGATCCCACGCAGACCAAACGAGAAGTCGACCTGATGGTTCTCGTGTAGCTCTGCGGTCTTGCGATCATCGAGCAGCGACATGACGATGCGCTCGATTGTCTCTGGATCGAGGTCTTCGACACCTTCGAAGGCCACGAGCATTCCGTCGCGTCGGGCAGTTGCCGGGCGACCAACGCTGAGATGCAAGTCGCTCGCGCCTGCGGCGACAGTGGCCTCGAGCAACGTGACAAGGACGGGATCTGGCTGAATCATTTGGCTAACCTCCGGAAGGGAGCCGCTTGCAGCGGCGATGTGAAGGACTCATGGTTATTACCTATACGGCGATCTTTGGATTGCTGATCGGATCGTTCTTGACGGTTGTTGTAGATCGCGTGCCTCGTGGCGCATCGGTTGTTGCGCCTGGTTCGGCCTGCGGTGGTTGCGGACTCGAACTCGGTCCACGTGATCTCGTGCCCGTCTTCAGTTGGCTGTTTCTGCGTGGCAAATGCCGGCGCTGCAAAGCAAGTATCGGCATCGAGCCAGTGGTACTTGAGCTCGCCACATCGGCACTCTTTGTTGCATTTGCAATCAAGTTCGATTTGAGCTGGGAGCTCGGCGCCTTCGCCGCACTGGGCGCTGGCCTCATCGCTCTGAGCTGGATCGATCTGCATACCAAACGCCTGCCCCGCGAAATCATTTACGTCACCGCTGCACTGGGTGTTCCCCTGCTGTGCATTGCGGCCCTCGTTCGACACGAACCACGCCGCATGCTGATGATGCTGCTCGGTGCGGCTATCGCCCTTGGCTTCATGGCCCTGGTCTACGTAGCGAGCAAAGGTGGCATGGGTGATGGCGATGTTCGCCTGTCGCCACTGCTCGGCGCTTACCTCGGCTGGATCAATCCGGGCCTCGTCGCCGTGGGCCTGTTCTTGGGCTTCTTGCTCGGCGCCGTTGTTGGCGTGTTGTTGATGGCTTTCGGACGCGCCGGCCGCAAGACCGCTGTGCCCTTCGGACCATTTCTGGCCATCGGCACCATTGCTGCGATCTGGCTTGGACAGCCCGCAATCGACATGGTTCTTCATCGCTAACGCATCCCTGCTTACGACTGCGTCTTCATGCTGTCGAGCACGCCGTACATGGCCGAGACCAAGGCGACGGCAACGAAGCCAACGATGAGGCCAACGAACACGATCATGATCGGCTCGAACATGGCCGTGAACTTTTGGAT
This sequence comes from Actinomycetota bacterium, assembly GCA_026393695.1. GTDB lineage: Bacteria > Actinomycetota > Acidimicrobiia > Acidimicrobiales > Ilumatobacteraceae > WLMZ01. The sequence continues at coordinate 1,142 of JAPKZR010000033.1, read as the reverse complement.
GCGACCCTCGAGCTCACGGTCGAAGTAGATGCTGGCCATCTCGAGCTGATTGTCCAAGGTGCCGGTCTCTTCACCCACTTTGAACATCTGCTTGGCGGCGCCAGGAAACAGGCCGGTGTCGGCCAAGGGGCGAGAGAACCCGCCACCTTCGAGCATCACGGTCTGAGCTTCCTCGAGGCGAGCACGAAACACCGAGTTGCTGGTGGCTTCGGTGGTGGTGCGCAGGCCCTCGGGCAGTGGAACACCGGCACGAATCATCGCGCCGAGAATGCGGCAGAAGCGTTCGAGAATCGAGTACTCAACGATGCCCCGAATGACCGGGATCTTCAGCACCAGCTTGTCTTTGAAGATGCGGCCCTTCTCGCTCTTGGTTAACCACATCACCGCGGAGATCGTCAATAGCAGTGCGCTGAACGGGATGTACCACAGGTCGGTGAACAGCGATGCGACGAACAACAGTGCACGAGTGGCAAACGGAAGGTCAGCGTTCAGTTCTTCGAACAGCGGCTTGAACTGAGGGAGCACGTAGCCGGCCAGCACCACAACAGTAAAGACGGCAAGCACCATGACGACCGCTGGATATGAAAGCGCCGAGACAACTTTCGCACGGGCTTCAACTTCGCGTTCGAGGTATCCGGCCAAGCTCTCGAGGGTCTCATCGAGTCGACCAGTGAGCTCGGCTGACTCGAGGATGCCCATGTAATAAATCGGGAAGGCTTCGGGGTGCTTGCGAGCCGCTGCCGACAAGGTGCCACCGTTGCGGAGGTCTTCGACCATCGAGGTCAAGGTGCGGCGCAAGGCAACATCTTCGGTCTCATCGCCGATTGTCTCGAGCGCCTCAGTGATGGGGATGCCCGCCTTCACGAACACAGCGAGCTGACGCGTGAAGTGCATCAGCTCCTTCTTCTTCACCTTCTCTTTGGTGAGCTCGAAACTCAGCGAGCCCTTGTGCTCTTCGAGCTTGGTTGGGAACAGGTTCTGCCCCAACAAGATCTGGCGAGCGTCGCCGATGGTGTCGGCCCTGGTCGTTCCTTCGACCGAGCTACCACTGGTGTCAATTGCGGCGTAAGCGAATTTAGGCATGAGAGCAACTCCTAGTTGGCGAACAACGTGCGGACGGCTTCGGAAATCGTGGTGGTATC
>JAPKZR010000312.1 GCA_026393695.1 Actinomycetota bacterium | reverse complement strand
TTCTGGCGGGTCAAAGTGACCGCCATGGCAGCACCGTTCACGCTTGAACAACTCGATTCCGCAGCGCAGCTCGTGGGTCGATACGTGCCCCCAACTCCGCAGTTCGCGTGGCCAATGTTGGCCGACGCGGTTGGTGCCGAAGTGTGGGTGAAACACGAGAACCACACGCCCACGGGCGCGTTCAAAGTTCGCGGTGGTTTGGTCTTTGCCGATCGCTACGTGCGTGAGAACGCCAACCCAACGGGTCTCATCAGTGCCACGCGTGGCAACCACGGGCAAAGCCTTGCCTTTGCTGGTCGGGCCTTTGGGCTCGAGGTGACCATCGTGGTGCCGTTCGGCAACAGCCCCGACAAGAACGCAGCGATGCGCGCCTTTGGCGCCACGCTGATTGAGCACGGCCACGACTTTCAAGCGGCGCGCGAATACGCGATGCAGCTCGCCGATTCGCAGGGTCTACACATGGTGCCCTCGTATCACCCCGACCTTGTGATCGGCGTTGCTACATACGCCCGAGAGTTCTTGGTGGGCACTCCCGAACTCGACACGGTGTATGTGCCGGTTGGTCTTGGGTCAGGCATCTGCGCGCATATTGCGGTGCGCGACCTGCTCGGTTTACGAACCGAAATCGTGGGCGTGGTCGCCGAGAATGCGGCAGCCACTGCGCTGTCGTTTGCCGCAGGTCATGCAGTGAGCACCGACACGGCCGACACATTTATCGACGGCGTTGCGTGCCGCGTGCCAGATCCGGCGGCTATCGAGATCATCTGCAAGGGCGCGGCGCGTGTGATCACAGTGAGCGAAGACCTCTGCGCCGACGCGTTGCGGCTCATGTATTCGACCACGCACAACATCGCGGAGCCAGCGGGTGGGGTGTCGCTTGCCGGATTGCTTGCCGAGCGCGACCAACAACAGGGTCGACGCATAGGCGTCACGCTGACCGGCGGCAATCTTGATGCGTCGCTGTTAGCAACGATTCTGGCGGGTCACACGCCGAAGCCGTGACCCGCGCGAATCATTCGACTTCGTCGTAGTACTCGCGGCCGAGGTGGGTGATCTGCTCTTCGCCCATGATCCACCGCAAGGTGTTCTTGAGCTTGGTGAGCTGAATGAACAGGTCGTGCTCGGGGTACAAGCCAGGCGCAACCTGTGGGCTCTTGTAGTAGAAGCTGAGCCACTCTTGGATGCCGCCGAGGCCGGCGCGCTGAGCCAAGTCGCTGTACAACACGAGGTCGAGTGCGAGTGGCGCAGCAAGGATGCTGTCGCGGCAGAGGAAGTCGACCTTGATCTGCATTGGGTAGCCGAGCCAACCAAAGATGTCGATGTTGTCCCAGCCCTCTTTGTTGTCGCCGCGAGGTGGGTAGTAGTTGATGCTCACCTTGTGGAACACGTTGCCGTACAGGTCGGGGTTCTTCGCAGGCTCGAGGATGTCTTCGAGCACGCCGAGCTTTGACTCTTCTTTGGTCTTGAAGTTCTCGGGTGCGTCGAGCACTTCGCCGTCGCGGTTACCCAGAATGTTGGTGCTGTACCAACCGGCGAGACCCAACTGGCGGGCCTTGAGCATGGGGGCGAGCACGGTCTTCATCAGGGTCTGACCGGTCTTGAAGTCTTTACCGCTGATGGGCACGTTGCGCTCGGTGGCGAGCTGGCGCAGCACCGGTGTGTCTACGGCCAAGTTCGGCGCGCCGTTGGCGAACGGAACATTTTCGAGGATGGCAGCGTATGCGTAGAGCATCGATGGTGCGATGGTTGGATCGTTGGCATCGATGGCGGCCTCGAATGCTTCGAGGTTCATGTGCGCAGGGCCTGGCTCGATGAAGATCTCGGTGCTTGCACACCAGATCATCACGAGACGATCGACCTTCTTCTCATCGCGGAAGGTGTTGATGTCTTCGCGGATTGCA
>JAPKZR010000005.1 GCA_026393695.1 Actinomycetota bacterium | reverse complement strand
TGGTTTGTGAAGAACGTGACGCTCAAGGTTCTGCTCAGTGCAGGTCTCGGCAAAGTGCTCAAGCGTCTCGGCCGACCAGTGCCCGAGTGGCCGTACTGATGCCACAGGTACACCTGTCGCGCCTTGCTGGTTGGGGCCGCACCGCTGCGAGTGGCGCGCGCTTGTTGCCCGTGAACGACGGCAACGTGGCCGAGGCCGTTCGTGGTGCACCCCAGCGCGGTGCGTTGGCGCGTGGTCTTGGCCGTTCGTACGGTGACGCCGCTCAAAACGGTGGCGGCCTTGTGCTACGCCTTGCGGGCGACGCAGGCGCCGCGATGCTCGACATTGCGAAACGCGAGGTCACTGTTGGCGCTGGAGTGAGCATCGACGATTTGTTGCGGGTGCTCGTGCCGCAGGGTTTCTTCGTGCCAGTAACGCCTGGCACGCGTTTCGTCACCATCGGCGGTGCAGTAGCCAGCGATATCCACGGCAAGAACCATCACCTCGAAGGCTCGTTCGGCAACCACGTGCGTCGCATCTCGATGTTGCTCGCCGACGGCAGCGTTGCCGAGTTGAGCCCGACTCTCCGCGCCGATTTGTTCTGGGCAACGATCGGCGGCATGGGGCTCACGGGTGTGATCCTCGATGTCACGATCAACGTGATCCCGATCGAGACCAGCAAGTGCATTGTCGACACCACGCGAGCGCACGACCTTGATCACGTGATGACGTTGATGGAGGAAGGCGATGATCGCTATCGCTATGCGGTGGCGTGGATCGATCTGATGGCCACGGGGCGTCATCTCGGTCGCAGCATTTTGTCGCGCGGCGAGCATGCCACGCGCGAACAACTCGGCTCTGACAACGATGGCCCACCGCTCGAATACTCGCCCTCGGTGTTGGTGTCGGTACCGCCGATTGTTCCGATCAGCGCGCTGAATCGGGTGTCGGTGAAGGCGTTCAACGCAGCATGGTTCCGCAAGGCGCCGCTGTACCGCGTGGGCGAACTGCAAACCATTCCTCAGTACTTTCATCCGCTCGACATGGTCGGGGGATGGAACCAGGCATATGGTCCGCGAGGTTTCGTGCAGTACCAAGTGTTGGTGCCCGTTGGTGAAGAGAACGCGTTGCGTCGCGTGGTCGAGCGCCTCGCCACGTCAGGCGCAGCCAGCTTCGTGACGGTGCTCAAGCGCTTTGGCGCAGCGAACCCATCCCCGTTGAGCTTTCCTGCGCCAGGTTGGACCCTCACGCTCGATGTGCCGGCCGGAACGAGCGGTCTCGCGGCGATGCTGCACGAACTTGATGATGTGGTACTCGACGCTGGCGGCAGGCATTACATGGCCAAGGATTCGCACACCACCGCCGATGCGATTCGGCGCGGCTACCCACGTCTTGCCGAATGGCAGGCGATCCGCAACAGTGTTGATCCTGAAGGCGTTTGGCAGAGCGATCTCGGCCGGCGTCTTGGGTTGATCGCAGCAGCGCACTGACTCTCTCGTTTACGAAATCGAAGGACACCATGCAGAACTCATTTGGAGAACCACAGACCATCGTGTTGTTGGGCGGCACCAGTGACATTGGGTTGGCTATTGTCCGCGAGCTTGAGTCGGCAGCGCTGCGTCATGTGGTGCTTGCTGTGCGCAACCCGGATAGCGCCGAGGCGCAGGCTGCGGCTGCTGGGCTGCGCTCGCCGAAGGTAGAGGTGTCGGTGATGGCTTTCGATGCCGTCTTGAGCGACACCCATTCGGCGTTCGTCGATTCGGCGGTGGCAGTTGTTGGCGATCTCGACGTTGTTGTGATGGCATTTGGCGTGCTTGGCGAGCAGAGCGCATTCGACGCTGACCCGGCCTCTGCTGCACGTGCAGTCACGGTGAACTACACCGGTGCCGTGAGCGCGGGCTTGGCCGTGGCAGCCCGCCTGCGCAAGCAGGGCCATGGGCGCTTGGTGGTGCTCAGCAGCGTGGCCGGCGAACGGGTACGCAGCTCAAACTTCGTGTACGGATCATCGAAGGCGGGCCTCGACGGATTCGCTCAAGGCCTTGGCGATTCGCTCGAAGGCACGGGCGCCAAGGTGCTGGTGGTGCGTCCTGGTTTCGTTCATTCGGCGATGACCGCAGGAATGTCTGCTGCACCATTTTCAACAACACCCGACAAGGTGGCTGAGGCCACGGTGAAGGCGCTGAAATCAGGTGCGCGCACGGTGTGGACGCCTGGCATCTTGCGCGTGGTGTTCAGCGTGCTCAGGCACCTGCCGGGGGCACTTTTTCGCCGACTTCCGCTGGGCTGATGCCGTCTCCGGTGCTGCACCGCTGGTAGAGAAGTATCTCGGGGCGCATGACGTCGCCTTGGGGTGAGCTCATCAGGCGGGCGCCGTAGCTGTGCACGAGGCAGAAATCGCGAGCCACCACTTCGTTCGGGGCGGACGATCCGAACTTGTCAGAGGCGTTGTTCTCGTGCCATGCGGTCCAAAAGTTGGTGAGGATGAGCCAGTCGGCAGAGCGCACATCGTCGGCGAGGCGTGACCCTTCTTTGTCGGCCAGACCGGGATCCATCTCGATGTAGTAGGTGGCTGGGTTGAGTTCGGGGAACATCCAATAGAACACGACGTCGCTATAGATCGTGCGGCTCAGGTCGGCGGGACCCACGAGCAGACGCTGCCCGGGCCGAATTCGGGGGCTGAGGTCGGCGATGAGTTCGTTTGAGGCTTTCGCCGCGTTGATGTTGCCCATCCAAAACTCACGGTCACCGCGTTGCACATGGAACGGCACGGGCTTGTTGCCGACACTGACTCGCACGTGCAGCAGATAGGTGCGATACGTGTAAAACGGGCAGACGACGAGCAGCATCAGGGCCACGAGAGCGAACGAAATCGCCACGCTACGGCGAGGCGCGATGGCTCGTTTGTGCCACGCGAGCAACTCGAGAATGGTGGCTGGTACCAGCGAGAAACAAACACACACGACCCACGCAAGGTGCGTTGAGTCGGGGCGCTGCATTGCCTGCGGCAAGATACCGAGACCAAACAGTGCACCCATCATCAGCGACACTCCGCGGCCGCCAAGATTGCCGCGTTTGAGCGCCCGACGAGCCACGATGAGGTTCAGCGCAATCACTGCGAGCATCACGAAGAACCACACGAACAGTTGGCGGTTCCATTGCAGAGCGGGCAAGCCCCACCACGGTGGAGCCTGCTCGACGATCCACTGCAGTCCGGCGTCGAAGCCGTTCCAGCTTGGTGGCACCGGCAGGGCACGACCTGGGCGAAGGTGCACCACGGGATCGATCACCATGCCGCGAAAGCTAGGACCGATACCAGCGACGAAAAGATGGGCGATGAGCGGCAGGACGCCAAGGATGAGGCCGCGTAGGTACGGCATGAATGTGCTGCGTGATCGGAACCAGAGCAACCAGCAGTGCGCCAAGGTGAGGGCGATGATGAGGTCTGGTCGAAAGCTCAGCGCGAGTCCAGTGAGCGTGCCGGCGACCAATGCGCTGCGCACGACGCTGCGCCGCCGTTCGCTTGCCTCGCCTGACGATGCGATGTTGTAGGCGCGCACTGCGAACACCAGGCTCCAGAGGCCAAGCGCGATGCCGCCTTCCCAAGCCATTGCCGACAGGCCGATAGGCGTCATCACGATGACGGTGCACACCAGCGCACACACGGTGGCGGCGGCGCGTCCCCACACTCGGGTGAGCGCATAGATGCCGAAGATGACTCCGAGGTGTTGCAGCAATCCAAAGGTGCGCTCGCTGGCGAGGCTGTGGCCGAACATGCCGTACCAACCGACGAGAGCGTCGAGTGAACCTGGACCGTAGAGGTGCAGGAAGTCGACGTTTGGTATGTCGCCGCGAGCCATGCGTTCGGGGAAGTAGAGCATGAAGCCCTCTTCCATGGTGCTGCCCGTGGTTGCGTACAGGCCCCGAAGCGGCAGGGCTACGGCGAGCGCGATGATCGCGTGGCACACGAGGTCGATGCGATGTGGCAGGCGGGCGCGGAGTTTGGAGCCCAATACGAACGCTTGATGGGGCGTGTTTTCGGGTACCGGCGCGAGGGGTTCTACAGGCGCGAAGGATTGCAACGAATGGTCAGACACTGAGCCGAGATTGTAGATGAGTTCACCCTGATGCCGAGGGAGCGCAGCATGCTCTTCTACAATCCGATCCAATGGTTCTGCTCGACTCGCTGATTACTCAATCGTTTGCTGATGCAGTGGCGATTGTGCGCGTATGACCCCCGCCGAGCAGATTGAGGACCTCGCTTCTGGGATGACTCGGATGGGGGTGCGACGCGTGCATGTGTTGGCGTGGCGCGACCTCGACGATCCGGATGCTGGTGGCTCCGAGTTGCATGCGCACGAGTTCATGCGCCGCTTTTCCGACGCCGGATTACAGGTGCTGCATCGCACCTCTGCGGCCGTTGGAGTACCTGAGACCAGCGAGCGAAGCGGATATTCGGTGGTGCGACGTGGCAGCCGGTTCAACGTGTTCCCTCGAGCAGTCGCGTCCGAGATCACCCATCGAATGGGCGACTACGACGCACTCATCGAGATTTGGAATGGCGTGCCGTGGTTGTCACCGTTGTGGTGCCGCAAACCAAGCATTGTGTTCCTGCATCATGTTCATGGCCCGATGTGGGGGCAGATCCTTCCGGGTCCGTTCGCCACCGCTGGTCGGTTGATGGAGACGAGATTGGCGCCACCTGTGTACAGGCGGTCGCGTGTGCTGACCCCGTCAGAGGCCACTCGCGAAGAGTTGCTCGCGTTGGGCTTTCATAGCGACAAGGTGACCGCAGTGAACAACGGTGTCGATCCGTACTTCTGCCCGGGCGCCGAACCCGACGCTGCGCCAACGGTGGTTGCCGTCGGTCGCCTTGCTCCGGTGAAGCGTTTCGATCGACTGATCGAAGCAGCCGTGCAGGCACACAAACAAGTGCCCGAGATGAGGCTGATCATCGCCGGCGAAGGCCCAGAGCGGCCGCGACTTGAAGCGTTGATTCGCGAACACCACGCTCAGTCGTGGATCTCGATGGTTGGCCACGTGAC
>JAPKZR010000341.1 GCA_026393695.1 Actinomycetota bacterium | reverse complement strand
TAAAGCATTGACCCTCAAAGGCTTCAAGTCGTTCGCCGATACCACCGTGATGCAGCTCGAACCGGGCGTCACGGTTGTGGTCGGTCCGAACGGCTCGGGCAAATCCAACGTTGTCGACGCCATTGCCTGGGTTCTCGGGGCGCAGGCGCCCAGTGCTGTGCGCAGCCAGAAGATGGACGACGTCATCTTTGCGGGTACTGCAAAGCGGCCAGCGCTCGGTCGTGCCGAGGTCATTCTCACGCTCGACAACTCCGCTGGGCTGTTGCCTATCGAGTTCACCGAAGTCACCATTAGCCGCACGCTGTTCCGCACCGGCGAAAGCGAATACGCCATCAACGGCATTTCGTGCCGCTTGCTCGATGTGCAAGAGCTGCTCAGCGACGCTGGCGTTGGTCGACAACAGCATGTGATCGTGAGCCAGGGGCAGATCGACGCAGTGCTCAACGCCCGCCCCGAAGATCGCCGCGCGATCATCGAAGAGGCCGCCGGCGTCTTGAAGTACCGCAGGCGCAAAGAGAAGGCCGAGCGCCGTCTCGATGCCACCGAAGCCAGCCTGTTGCGCGTGCAAGACCTGCTGCGCGAGGTTCGCCGTCAGTTGCGTCCGCTCGAGCGTCAGGCCGAAGCAGCCCGCCGCCATGGTGGGCTCGTCGAAGAACTGCAAGCGCTGCGCGTGTTCTTGTCGGGTCGTGAGATCGCGTCGTTGCGCACACGGCTCACCTCGCTTGCTGGCGACAAGATCTCCAGTGGCGATGCCGAAAAGCAGTTGCGCACCGAGCTCAGCCGGCTCGACACCGATGTGCTCAGCGCCGAGGCCGAACTCACGGCTCGCGGCGACACCGACATCAGCGACGAACTGGTGCGGGTCGAGCAGTTGCGCGAACGGGCCCGTGGCTTATCGGCCGTGCTTGTCGAGCGCCGCCGCTCGATGGAGCGTGACCGCGGTCAGCTGATGAACGCCGGTGTCGTCGCCAACCTCGAAAATGACGCCGCTCGATTCTCGGCCGAACTCGAAGCCGTCACACTCGAGTTGTCCCAACTCGAACCTGCTGCCGAGGCGCTTGCCGCCGAAGAAGAAGCGTTCCAGAGCGAGCGCCACGAGACGATGACCGTGCTGCAAGCCACATCGTCCTCGGCAACCGCAGCGAGTGCCGCTGCCGAGGTTCGTGGCGAGCTTCGTTCGCTGCGTGCGGGTCTCGATCGTGGCGACAACGAGCTGCGCCGTCAGACGAGCCGACTCGAAGCGCTGCGTCAACGGCTCGAGCGTCTCGACGCCGACGCCGATCGTCTCAAGGCCGAATGCGAGCAATCGCAAGACGTAGAGGCGCCGTTGGTGGCCGAAGTCGAAACTGCCGAGAGTCGTCGCCTTGGCGCCGATGCGCTGGCCGAGACGCTGAACACAACGCGCCAGGCAGCCGCCGAAGAGTTGTCTCGCTGGCGCGCTCGCTCAGATGCACTGCAGTTGGCGCTCGACAGCGCACGTGCGCGCGCCGGTGCTGAGCGCCTCGCCAAGCTCGATGGCGTGGTTGGCACCTTGCTCGAACTCGTCGAGATCGATGCCGGTTGGGAAGCCGCTGCCGAAGCGGCAATGGGCGAGGCCCTGCTCGCCGTAGTCGTTGCCAATCCCAAGGCTGCTCGCAACGCGCTCGAGTCACTTCGGTCGTCGAAGACCAGCGGCGCCGTGATTGCGTTGGGCGCAGCGGTGGTCGTCGTGTCCACTCCGCCATTTGGTGAGCCGATTCGTGCACACGTTCGGGCTCACGCCCACGGGCATCGCGCCGAGATCGAAACCTTGCTCGACACGCTGCTCGGCGGCGCTGTTCGGGTCAACGAGTGGTCAGCCGCGTTCGACGGTGCGTTGGCGCACCCGTCGGCAACGGTTGTTACCAACGACGGCGACCGGTTTGGCCGATCCGGATGGCGTCTCGGTACATCGGGTGGGGGAGCCACCGCTGCTGCTCTCGAAGAAGCAGTGGACCGCGCCAGCAATGCCGCCGCCGAACTCGAGCGCTGCGACGCAGCGTTGCGGGGGGCCAAGGCCGAGCAGGCATCGGCCCGTCAGGCTGAGTCCGATCTCACCCGTCGACTCGACGCCAACGACGCGCGATTCGCTGCAGCCTCCGAAGGTCTCGTGCGCGTGCACAGCGACCGTCGCGAGTCCACCACCGAAGCCGATGCAGTGGCTCGGGTCATCGCCGAAGCATCAGAGCGTCTCGATCGCGAGCGGGGTCGCATCGGCGAACTCGAGTCGTTGGTGCCCGCACTCGAGGCCGACGAACAGGCCGAGACCAACGCCGCCAAAGCACGCGGCGAGACTCGTGCACGACTCGAGTCGCGTGCTGCATTGCTGGCATCGCGTCGCAAAGATCTCGAGGTTCGCAACGCCGGTTTGGGCGAGCGTCAGCAATTCCTCGAACGTCGAATCGAAGAGACCGAGCGTCGGCTTGTTACCGACGAGCAGGCGCGTGCTCAGGCAGCTCAGCATCGCGTGGCTATCGAGGCCAGCCTCCTTGCAGCCACACGTCTCGAAGCGCTCGTCGACTTGCATCGCCACACCATCGAATCCCGACTCGCCGAACTCCACGAGCAGCGTCGTCGTCAGAGCGAAGAGGTGCGCGCGTTGGTGGCTCGTCTCGACGAACTGCGCCGTGCTCGCGCCAGCGCCGAGCGTCAGCTCGACGAGACCCGCGAGCGGGCGCGTCGGGTTGAGGTCGAAGAAGCCGAAGCGCGCATGCGCCTCGAGGCAGCCGTCGAGTCACTGCGCCGCGAACTCGATCTTGAGCCCGAAGCTGCCGAGGCAGCCGAAATGCCAGAGTTGCCCGAAGGCATCACGGCTGCCGCTCGTGTTCGTGATCTCGAACGCGAGCTTCGTTTGCTCGGCCCCATCAACCCGCTTGCGCTCGAAGAGTTCAACGAACTGCAAGAGCGTCATCGGTTCCTCGAAGAACAACTCGAAGATGTGCGCAACACGCGTCGCGAACTCAGCCGGGTGATCAAGGCAGTCGACGCCGAAATTCAGTCGGTGTTCGCCGCTGCCTTCGCCGATGTCAGCTTCAACTTCACCAGCTTGTTCTCGATGTTGTTCCCGGGCGGTACGGGCAACTTGGTGCTCACCAATCCTGATGACCTGTTGAACACGGGCATCGAAGTTGAAGCCAAGCCAAGCGGCAAGAACGTGAAGAAGCTGTCGCTGTTGTCGGGTGGCGAGCGCTCGCTCACTGCGCTGGCTTATCTCTTTGCTGTGTTCCGTAGCCGTCCGTCGCCGTTCTACGTGATGGACGAAGTCGAGGCAGCCCTCGACGATGTGAACCTGCATCGATTCCTCAGCTTGATTGCCGAATTCCGCCGCGACGCTCAGCTGCTCATCGTGAGCCACCAGAAACGAACGATGGAAGCGGGCGACAGCCTGCTTGGCGTCAGCATGCAGCCAGGCGGCTCATCGAAGGTGGTTACCGAACGTCAGTCGGCCACTGCGTGAGTGATCCCGTGACCTCGTCCCCCAACGCGGTTCAGCTTGTTGGTCTGCGTAAGAGTTTTGGTGATGTCGTTGCGGTCGACAATGTCGATCTTGAGATCGGTCAGGGTGAGTTCTTCTCGCTGCTTGGCCCGTCGGGTTCGGGCAAGACCACGGTGTTGCGGATGATTGCTGGATTCGAGAAGCCCACAGCTGGCGCGGTGCTGCTGCTCGGCCAAGACGTGACCCAGCTTGCGCCGTATGACCGCGACGTCAACACGGTGTTTCAGGACTACGCGCTGTTCCCACACATGACCGTGCAGCGCAATGTTGAGTACGGCCTCAAGGTGCAAGGCGTCGCCAAGGCTGAGCGCCACCGCCGCGCCGGTGAGATGCTCGAAGCGGTTCGGCTTGGTCAGTACGGCGATCGTCAGCCGAGCCAGTTGTCTGGTGGCCAACGCCAACGCGTTGCGCTGGCGCGGGCGTTAGTGAACCGACCCAAAGTGCTGTTGCTCGACGAACCGCTCGGCGCGCTCGACTTGAAGCTGCGCGAAGAGATGCAGGTTGAGTTGAAGAGTATTCAGCAAGATGTGGGCATCACCTTCATCTTTGTCACTCACGATCAAAGCGAAGCGCTCAGCATGAGCAGCCGCATTGCTGTGTTCAACCAAGGCCGCATCGAGCAGGTCGGCACTCCGCGAGATATCTACGAACGGCCCGCTACAGGGTTCGTTGCCGGGTTTGTGGGCACGTCAAACCTGCTCTCTCCTGAGATGTCACATCGTCTGCTTGGTGTGCACGCCGCACACACGGTGC
>JAPKZR010000037.1 GCA_026393695.1 Actinomycetota bacterium | reverse complement strand
TTACCAATACCCCTCGCAACTTGAGCGCTCTGCGGCAACTATTCACGGAGTGGCAACGGTACATCGGGGTGATGATCCATTCGGCGAGGTAGTAGATCAACGCGCCCCGCTGAAGCAAACAGGTTCTTCGGATTTGAGGGTGTGATGGGGTTGGTGGTGTAGATCCCGGGCGCGGTACAGGGGCTCTGCGAATCTGACGGTGTCTAAGCCGGCCAGTGTCGAGGAGCCCCTGTGGAATCTGATCCTACGCGCATGTGCGCGTTGCTTGTCGGGCTGCCCGACGTCACGGTTGTCGGGGTTGGCGACTGGCTGCACTGGTTGAGAATCGTGATCGCGACACAGTCGGCGCGGCCGGCGTGCTCGTGTGGAACGCTGGCCCATCGCCATGGCATTCGTGAAGTAGTGCTGGTCGACCTTCCGTGTTTCGGTCGGCCGACGCGGTTGGTGTGGCGCAAGCAGCGTTGGCGTTGCCCACGGTGTCGGCGGTCGTGGACCGGGCAGGACCCGACGATCGCCTCGTCCCGTTGCGCGATGACGACCAGGGCAGCGCGGTGGGCAACGGTGCAGGTCGGCCGTCACGGGCGAGCGGTGTCGGAAGTCGCCGACGATCTCGGGTGCGATTGGCACACGGTGATGGACGCTGTGGTGGTGTTCGGCGAAGCGTTGATCGATGACCCGGCACGCTTCACCACGGTCAACGCCGTCGGGTTGGACGAGACGCTCTACGTGCGCGATGGCGTCTACCGGCGCCAGTTGTGGTCGACGCAGATCGTTGACGTGCAACGCGGGCAGCTACTCGACGTCGTGGCCGGCCGTGATGTCAGCGGGTGTTGCGCCTGGTTCGCTGCCCGGTCGCAAGCGTGGTGCGACGCGGTGCGCTGGGCGACGTTGGATCTGTCGAACTCGTATCGCACCGTGTTCGACACGATGCTCCCGCTCGCGGTCCAGGTCGCTGATCCGTTCCATGTCGTGCGGTTGGCGAACACCGCGCTCGACGAATGCCGGCGCCGGGTGCAGAACGACCTCGTTGGTCACCGCGGCCGCAAGAACGACCCGCTCTACCGGGCCCGCCGACGGCTCACGATGGCCGCCGAACGGCTGAGCGTCGACGGCCGCGAACGGCTACTCGGGTTGCTTGCTGCTGGTGATCCGGAACGTGAGGTGTGGTTCGCGTGGAACGCGAAGGAGGTCGTGCATCAGATCTACGACCACACCGACGTCGAGCTCGCCGCTGCTTGGGTCGTCGAGATCGGCCGAGACTTCACTGACGAGTCGATGCCCTTCGAGGTTCGCCGCCTGGGCCGCACGATCCGCAAGTGGGCGGCACAGATCGTTGCCTGGCACCAGTCGCACGTATCGAACGGCCCGACCGAAGCGATCAACAACTTGGTCAAGCGAGTGAAGCGCACAGCGTTCGGGTTCCGACGCTTCGAGCACTACCGCATCCGTGCCCTGCTCTAGGCCGGCAAACCCAACTGGTCACTCCTCGACCAACTCACCCCACCGTGAAATCCGAAGAGCCACATAACAACACGAATACTTTTGTGCACTACAGTTGTGTCATGACTGAAATTACAGCTAGCGGATGGAATGGCAACATAAAACTCCAAAGTGGAAAGTTGACTATTGAGAAATTTCGTCCAAAAGGGTATGCCTTTGATTTCGGAGGTCAGGGCGAAACTACTTTTCGGCTTGATGGAGACTCCACACAACGATTTAAAGAAGCAAAAAGCAAAAGTATTCGGATGTGGGGCGTCGGCAAGGCTGGTTTTTACAGTATCGGAACAAACACTTCACCTCTCGTGGGTGGACAAAGCGTGGATCAGCAATGGGCGAGTTTCCCATCTGTCGTTATTTTTGAATCAGACGGCAACGAACAGTTCATTAATCTGCGAGATGCAGTGGAAGCGGAAATTGAGAGACTTAGAACACCCATTGTAAATTTGGCAGATAATTTGAGTGTTCTCAGCGACTTGCATTTGTCTGGAGTTCTCACAGCAGAAGAGTTTCAGCAGGCAAAGACACGTTTCATAGGTTCGGCTCCGGATACTGCCACTAAGGCAGCAGGGATTATCAAACAACTCGCTGACCTGCATCACGCTGGCGCACTTACCGATAGCGAATTCCGAATGAAAAAATGGGACATACTTTCAAAATCCTGAAAGTATTCATCGAACGCAGTTGTCGAGTGCGCTAGTTCCTAAAGACAGGCTCGTTGTCCTTTGCCATTACGAACTTCCGCCAAGATTTATAGGGGTTCTTCGGATTTGAGGGTGGGGTGAGTTGGTCTGGGGTAGGTCCCCGGGCGCGGTACAGGGGCTCCTGCGAATCTGACGGTGTCTAAGCCGGCCAGTGTCGAGGAGCCCCTGTGGAATCTGATCCTCGCGCATGTGCGCGTT
>JAPKZR010000229.1 GCA_026393695.1 Actinomycetota bacterium | reverse complement strand
CCACCGATCAACTCGAGCGACGCCTGCGCAAGTCCGAAGAATGGCTCGCACAGCTACGCAAGCGCCGCGCCTAGCGCTCGGTCTGCCGACCCGCCAGCACAGCCCGGCCGACAGCCCGCCGCGCCGCCACGCCGCCGCCGCAACCCATCGCATTTCTCCATAAAGCGTCAGTGCACGTTTACCGTGCGCTGACGCTTTACGAAGCGAGAACCGGCCGGCCCGACTGCGAGCCAGCCCGACTGCGAATCAATTGGCATGCGCAAAGCAGATCAGCGGTAGCCTCACACCATGGCGAGCTCCGGTGAACATCACCCCGCATTCGAGGAATACTGCGAGTGCATTTTTGAGCTGCAAGAAGACGACGTCGATGTCATCCAGGCCCGCATTGTCGAGCGCCTCGGTGTCAGCCGGCCGGCTGTTTCAGAGATGATCCGCCGCCTCGAAGCCGACAAACTCATCAGCTTCACCGGCACCAGCATCCGGCTCACCGCGTTGGGCACCACCTTGGCGCAGCAAGTAGTACGCCGCCATCGCCTTGCCGAGCGTTTCCTCACCGACATCCTTGGCCTGTCATGGGCCGAAGCCCATCACGAAGCTGGCCGCTGGGAGCACGTGATGAGCACCAACGTCGAGGTCGCGATGGACCGCTTGCTCGGCAGCCCAACCACGTGCCCACACGGAAACCCCATCCCCGGCAGCGAATATTTGGCGCCCGATGCGCACCGGCTCATCGACCTTGCAGTGGGCGATGGCTTTACCGTGAGCCGCATCCCCGAAGAACTTGAGTTCACCCCCGGCCTACTCGACTTCCTCGAGAGCGCCGCGCTGTTGCCAGGTCGCGCCGGCACGGTTACCGCTACCTCAGCCGATGGCACGATGACCGTCGAGATCGCCGGAAGTCACGTCGACGTAGGCGCCTTCGCCAGTGCGCGCATCCTCGTCACTGCCTAGCCTGACCACGATGTTCAAAACCAGCCTCGTCCTCGTCGCCCTGTTCGGTCTCTCGTCGTGTGGCAAGACCATCATCGACGCCACCATTACCGAAGCTCCGAATGTGGCCGTCACCACCACGTTGCCAACGGGTTCGGCTGCCGAACTGTTGCCGCGCTTGGTCACCGAGGCCGGCAAACTCTCCGATCTCATCGGCACCGCTGGCGCCAAGAACGATCAGATGCAGCTCATCAACAACCTGTGGGCGGCTGCACGCGTCGAGGTCGCTGCTGCCGACGCAGACATCGCGGACACCTTCGATGCTGCTGTCGAGTTGTGCGCAAAAGGCACCAAGTTCAATCGCCCCGCCGACGCAGACCGCTGCGTTCGCAATCTCACCGCGCTCACCAACAGCTACCTCGGCTAGTTCAGACCCGACCGGGACCAACCAGGCCCAACCGGGACCAACCACAGCAGGCTTAGTCGTCGCCAACCATGGCTGGAGGCAGCGGCTGCGAATGCACAATGCTGAGCCGGCGCGTGCTGCGCGTGAGCGCTACGTATAGTGCCCGCAGGCCCTGCATTTCGTCGGCCACGATGGCGGCAGGTTCGACCACGATGACACCATCGAGTTCGAGGCCCTTGACCACGCTGACCGGAACAACCGTTACACCAGTATCGAGTGCTGTGCGCGTGGCCCGGCCGTGCTTGATGCCGGCCGCGTTCAGCGCCGCCGAAATCATCTCGACCATTGGATCGGGCGCAACAACTGCGATGTTGCCGTCGACAATTTCGCTCACGAGGCGAGCCGTCCCGGCGGCCACAGCGGCGCCAAGTGCATCGGCCGAATCGACATGCACGAAGTCGGGCACGTCGTCGCCCTGACGCACCGCTGTTGGCGGACGCAGCGACGGCGTTGCGGCCATCATCACCCGGTTAGCGATCTCCATGATCTGTGCCGGAATTCGGTAGCCCACGCTGAGGCCGATGACCCGGCTGCCCTTGCGATCGGGCAAGTGTTTGACGATGTCGTCCCAGCTGTTGGGGGCAAGCGCTCCGGTGGCTTGGGCAATATCGCCGACAACGGTCATTGAGCCATTGAGTGAGCGACGTGACGCCATGCGCAATTGCATCGGTGTGAGGTCTTGCACTTCGTCGATGACGATGTGACCGTAGGTGCGGATTTCGTCGGTCTCTTCGGGGCCGCCAGCCTTCGCCGGACGTTGCCCGAGGTAGTTGCGCGCTTCGTCGAGCAGCGCGATGTCGTTGTCGCTCCAGCGAACCGTGCTGATGTCCTCGGCACGCGGGCGGTACAGCGACAAGTATTCGTCTTCGTTGAGTTGACCCGTAGCAGCAAGTTTGAGCAGTGCTTTCGAGCCGAACAGATCGTGCAACAAGTCGGCGGGCGTGAGCACTGGCCACATGCGTTCGAGTGCTTGACGCACCTCGGGCATGTGGCGAATACCTTCCTTCACTTGAGCTGGGGTGACCTCGCCGTCGCGCCACGTTGCGGCCATCGATGCCCACACTTCGCCTTCGACCCAGCGGCGCGCCGCGTTGTGGCGGCGGAAGCGGCGCTGAGCGGCGCGAACGATGCGGGTTGTTTCTTGCTCGCGCAGGCGCAGATAACCGGTGCGGAACCCAACAACGAGGTCTTCTCGCAGCGGGCGCTCGCGATCGGTGACGGCCTTGTCGATGACCATCGCCATGCGCAGATCGCCCTTGGTGCGAGCGGTAAGGGGCGCGTCGTGGCCACCCCACGTGACGTCATGCACGAGATCGGCGAGCACAACTTGCTCGACGCCGGCCTCGCCAAGCGACGGCAACACGCGCTCGATGTAGCGCAAGAACACACGGTTGGGGCCAATGACCAAGACACCTTGGTCTTCGAGCGGGAATCGGAATGTGTAGAGCAAGTAGGCAGCGCGGTGCAACGCAACCACGGTCTTGCCGGTGCCAGGCCCACCCTGCACCACCAACACACCGGCCTGCGGTGAGCGGATGATTTCGTCTTGCTCACCTTGGATGGTGGCAACTATGTCGCCGAGTTGACCCGTGCGACCGCGCTCGAGCACGGCCAGCAGCGTGCTGTAGCCACGAAGGCCCGCACCGGGCTTGCTCTCAATGTCGTCTTCTTGACCAACACCGAGATGGCCAGCACCAAAGAGTTCATCCTCAATGCCGAGCAGGTTGCGCCCCTGCACGGCGAAGTGACGACGGCGCGCCAGGCCCATCGATTCGCGGCCAGTGGCGCGGTAGAACGGCTCGGCCACCGGCGCACGCCAATCGACCACAACGGGTTCACGATTGTCGTCGGCAACAGCCAAACGACCGATGTGAAAGCTCTCGATAACCGCGGGTTCATCGGTAGGGGGTTCGCCTGCCACGGGGTCGCGGTGGCGATCGATACGTCCAAAGACAAGCGCTGCATCGCCCAGATCGAGTTGGGTGAGACGATTCACCAAGGTCTCGTCGAACACATCGCGCTCGTAACGGGCCTGAACGGTGCCGCCCAGCGTGCCTTCGTGGATGTTGCGCAGCTTCCAGGCGTCGGTTCTACTGGTCTCGAGACACCCGTAGGCGTGGTCGATGTAGGCCTGTTCGTCTGCGAGATCGGGGTGTTGTTG
>JAPKZR010000157.1 GCA_026393695.1 Actinomycetota bacterium | reverse complement strand
GCGCAACGTCGGCCGACGCTGTAGTGATGAGTCGGCCAGGGACGCGGGCAACGTGCGGCAACGGCTTGAACAGGTCGGGGTCTACGCCCACCGGCACGAGACGCATGCGATCGAGGCTGACACCCATGTCGGCGTTGATGTCTTTGATGCTGTTCTCGCTGACGACCACAATGCGCGGCATGCGGCTGGCAACACGGCCCTGCATCTTCACGAAGCCATACCAGCGGCCAACGCTGCGACGCTTCCAACGTGATGGGGCGTGACTCATTTCGAGTTCGCGGTCTTTGGTGATGGGGTGGTGCAACGTGACGACCGTGGGGATGATCTTTTCGATCTGCAAGATGCTGTAACCGAGGCACTGGTTGTCGTGCACAAGATCGAAGTCGCGGGTGCGGGACTTGAGAGCCTTGTATGCCCGGGCGCTAAACGCGAGTGGCTCGCTGAATGTGCCGGTGAGATATTGCAATGTCTCGAGGACATCTTCTTTGCTCTTCATCTCCCAGTAGGCGGGCAGACGGCCCGGATACTGCTCGTTGAAAATGTCGAGGCTGGGCAGTTTGTGCAGTGGAACGCGCGAATCAAGAATGGGATACGGCTGACCACCGAACACTTCGATCTCGTGACCGAGGTCGGCGAGAGCCTTGGTGAGATGACGCGTGTATACCCCTTGGCCACCCACGTGCGGCTTGCCTCGGTAGGTGAGGTAAGCAATCCGCAGGGGCCCGTTGGGGTCCGAGGCTCTAGACATGGAAGCCAACGCTATCGGCGCATGGTTGCGTACCGGTGTACGAGCGGCGTATTGGGCACCTGTCACGAGACCGTCATCTAGGCCCTAACGTGGTGTCTGAGCTGCGGTGATATCCCAGTGGATCGTCATTTTGCGGCGCAGCGTTTGCCCTGCCCGAATTGGCGATGAACCCGCCGATCGCGGTGACTTCACGAGTTTGGCAATGTTGAATCCGTCGGGTGGACCCGACTGCGGCTCCACGCATGTGGCATGCGCGGGTTGGTCGTAAATGACCCAATGGTCGCAATCGCTGTCGAGGGTGATCAGCAGCGGATAGTGGTCGGGCGTTTCGTATCGCAGTTCGATCGGGGCCAAGGGATTGGTGAAGCAATCATCCCAAGGTTGATCGCTCGGACTTGCCACCTCGCCAGTGGGAATGCCGTGGGCATCGCGAACGTACATTTCGCCAAAGTGCAGTTGCGCCGACTGGGGTTTGACGAGCCATGGATGCCACCCGACCTGGGCGGGCATGTCATGGTCGGCGGCAGTGACCGAGAGTTCGCAACTGAGATGATCGTCATGCAGTTCGATGCGTTGTTTCGCTGAGCCACCGAATGGCCAGTGCGGCCCAAGCTCACACGACAGCGTGACCGCATTGCTGTCGATCGAATCAACGTGCCAGACGCGGGTGAACACGGTGCCATGGATGGCGTGCGGCGCAAGGTTGATGGGCAGTTGGTACGTGACGCCCTCGAAGGTGAAGATTCCATCGCGTATGCGGCCGGCCCACGGCGCCATCGGGTAGCAACCCCACGCCATGGGATCAAGGTCGTCGGGGTGGCCGGCGTCATCAGCGTCGTCGGGTGGTTGGACCCACAGTTGAACGCCGTGCACTGCGAGCGATGCCACGCGGCCGCCATGCTCGGGGCTGAGCGAGCAGTGCGCTGCGCCTGCGTGTAGTGGGATCACAATGCAGAGTCTGCCCGCAGCCGTCATCGAGTGCGAGCCTCAGATGCAACAATGGCTCCGTGCGAGCATTGGTCCAGCGAGTTCTTGAAGCCAGTGTCACCGTTGTGGGCGCCGACGGTGCCGAGGTTGTTGGCGCTATTGGTGCCGGGCTCTGCGTGCTCGTGGGAGTGACCCACGACGACACGTTCGCCAACGCCCGCAAGCTTGCCGACAAGCTGTGGCACCTGCGCATCATCGACGACGAGAACGGTGTGATGAACCGGTCGGTGGCCGATACCAGTCGCGAAATCCTTGTCGTGAGTCAGTTCACGTTGTATGCCGATACCGGAGCTGGGCGACGCCCGAGCTACATCGCAGCGGCGAAGCCCGACCACGCCGAGCCACTCGTTGCAGCAGTGGTCGATGAGTTGCGGTTGCTCGGCGCCACGGTTGCAACCGGTCGGTTCCGCACCGACATGCACGTTGCACTGGTGAACGACGGCCCGGTCACGTTGTTCATCGAGATCTAGCTCGAGATGTAGCTCTAGCTCGCGCCGTCAGCGCTCGAACGCTTGCTGCGATCGCGTGAGAACCAAGCGGTAACAGCGAACACCAATGCCGTCAGTGCGACCCATGGGATGTCGCCCAACTCCACATACCACGTGGTGCCGGTGCGTAACGCAACATCGTGAATGATCACCCGCTGCTCGCTCACCCGCGTGCGGCTGATGACGTCGCCGCCGGGAGACACAAACGCAGTGAACCCGGTGGGCGCA
Organism: Actinomycetota bacterium; assembly: GCA_026393695.1. Lineage (GTDB taxonomy): Bacteria > Actinomycetota > Acidimicrobiia > Acidimicrobiales > Ilumatobacteraceae > WLMZ01. Next base: position 6,789 of record JAPKZR010000157.1, on the reverse strand, counting down.
GCCTGCACCACCCACCGGCCGGTTTCGATGGCGCGTAATCGAGATGATGCAATCTGTTGGGTTTGCAGCACGGTCCACGTGTAGCTCGAACCGTTGGTGGGGTTGATGATCAACTCGCCACCGTGGCTCACGCCGTCGCGTCCGCGCCCGCCGAAGAACACTTCCCACGAGATGACAACGCCAACTCGGGTGCCGTCGGGCAAGGTGAGATAGCCGGGTCCGCGTCCGGCTACCGCGTCGCGGGGCACGAGGTTGGTTGGCGCCCCGAGTGCTGAGAGCAAGCCGCGCAGCGGCATGTATTCGCCGAACGGAACGCGTCGAACCTTTTCGTAACGGCTAGTGATTTGGCCGTCGGGAGCGACCACAACTTGGGCGTTGAGGAAGCGGTCGTTTGGTGCGTCTTCGGTGATGCCAACGAGCATCGGCACGTTGAGCCGGCGAGCCTCGGCTGCCACCTTGTCGAGCTCGGGGCTCGCAGCAAACGTGGCCACGTCGATGACATTTTCGGGCCACACCACAAGGTCGACGTTGTCGGCTGCGGTGATGGTCTGAGTGGCCGCAAGGTGACGATCGAGCACGATGCTCGAGTCGGTGAAGATTGCGTGGGTGCCTTGTTGGCCGCCGCCCTGAACGGCTGCGATACGCAGCGAGCGCCCGGTTGCCTGCCCAGTGGGCGCGATCGCCGCGAGCACGATGATGCCAACCACGGCGCCGAGCGCCAGCACCCCGTGCAGCGATCCGGTGGCCCCACCACTGCGACGCTTAGCGAACTGCGGCACGGCCGGCGATGGTCCGGCCAAAGCGAAGCCGATCTGGAATGTGATCCACGTGAGCAACACGGCGCCACCGATGCGCGCGACGCCAACGAGGGGCCCGCTGCTTTGACCAATGGCGAGGCTGGCCAACGGAACCCCGCCGAACGGAAAGCAAAAGCGAGCGGCCTCAATCAGCGTGTGGATCGCAGGTCGGGCGACGACGCGCCAGCGGCCCGTGGGTGCTGCCATCGCTGCGAGCGCGTGGAGCGTGGCGAACATGGCGGCACCCAAGAGATAACCGGGAGCGGTGAGAAACCACATCCAGACCATGCCCGGGAAGAGCCAGCCAGCGCCAAAAAGCCATCCGTAGCGAAAGGCGTTGCGACGGGTTGGTGATTCGCCGAGTGCCGTCTCGAACAGCATGATGCCAAGGAAGGCGAGCGGCCAGTATCCCCATGGGGGCAGCGAGAGGGCCACGAGGCCGCCGCCGACGAGCGACAGCGTTGCCTGTCTGCTGGGTCGAGCGATTCGAGGAAGCGATGGCCGAGCGGTGGGCATGTGCGTGCGACGTTACCGCTGGCGCGGGCCGAGGACCGAGATCAGCCAAGAACGAGGTGCACCACGATGCGTTGCTTCGTGGACCCCGGGGGGTGGCATGCGAACAGGGTGGCGGTTTTGGCCGAGGTCTGATTCGTGATGTCGATTCGGTCGGGGCTCACAATTTCGGTGCTCACGACTCGATACACAAAGCGACCATCGGGCATCGTGAAAATAACTTCGTCGCCGGGAGCCAGTGCATCGATATGACGGAACGGCTTTGTGTGGCTGGTGCGGTGGCCAGCGACCACGACGTTGCCTGCCTTGCCCGGCATGGCGGTACCTGGCCAGTGTCCGGGGCCGCGATCGAGGGTGGTCAGGCGGATGCCCTCGAGCATGGTCATCTTGATACCGATTCTTGGGATCTCAATGATTCCAAGGTCGTTGCGGGGTTCGGGCGCTCGTGCATCGCGCGGCGATGCAACCGGCTTGGGCAGCGCTGCGACGGCCAGCGTTGTGCTCGACGCTGCGGGGAAGAGGCCGGGCGGAAAGGTGACGGGCGAGGTTGTTGAGCTCGCAGGCGTTGGCGGGATCGGCATCGTGGGCCGGGTGACCGCCGGCGGCACATCGACATAGGTCTGGCTTTCGAACGCGCACGCGCTGAGCAGCATTGCCGCGCCCGCGAGGGCACTCAGGGCTCGCAATCGACGCATTGGGCTAGCTAAGCACGACACCTATGTATTTGGCTACCCCTTGAGCGGAGGAATTGGCCTGTTGCACACACGCCGGTATACCGATTCCCTTGTAACTCGCTCCGCAAACGAAGATTCCGGGCGCATCAGTGGCCAACGCCGTCTCGATTCCCAACACGCGCTTGGCGTGGCCCGGGCGATATTGGGGAAATGCCGCTGGCCAGCGGGTGAGCCGATACTCGGTTGGCTGCAGGTCGAATCCGACATGTGCACCCACTTCGCTGAGCGCCGCGTTGATCAATTTGTCCTCTGGCTGATCGGTGAGGTCGAGCCCGTCGCGGCCCAGCGAGATACGCAAAATGACTCCGCCTTCGGGTGTTTTTGGTTGCCAGTGCGCCCACTTGCTGCTAGCGAACGATGTGGCGGTGACCCATTTCTGCACGGGCTTGGGCACCAAGTAGCCGCTGCGTGTGGCGTAGGCGGCGGGCCAGTGATCGCCGGGAAGTGCAATCGTGAGCATCACGACTCCGGCGTGATCGAACTTGGCCAACGTTGCTCCGGCATCGGGACTGAGCGGCGTGACCAATGGAGCCGTTGTTTTGGCTGGGGTGGCCAGCACCACCGCGTCGGCGAATTCGCCGTTGACCAACCAGCCAGTGCCCGAGCGATCGATTGACTCGACCCGACAGCCCGTCGTGATGGTCACGCCTGAGGCGCGCAGTGACTGGGCCAAAGTGTTGGTGAGCGTGGCCATGCCGGTGCTCGGCGCGCCAAAAATGGGGCCGGCCGTCGGGGGAGCTTTGCGCCGGGCGCGGCGAGCGCCGATGAGCAGGCTGCGGTTGTTGCTTGCGAGGTCGAGAATCTGGGTGACCCCGCTGAGGCTGAAGCGATCGGTGTCGGCGGCGTAGATGCTGCCCACGAGCGGATCGACGAGGCGTTCGTGCACCTGCTTGCCGAAGCGATGGCGAATGAGTCGGCCGACCGAATCGGCACCGACGCCCGTGGCGGGCAAGATCGGTTCGAGCGCGGCCCGAAGCTTGCCCGGCCAGGTGAGCAGATCGCTTTTGGCGAGCTTGGCCAGATCGGTGGGCACGCCCAACATCAGCCCCTCGGGGATGTTGTGCATCGCGTTCCACCACACATATGCCGACGCCACCGCCGGCGAGGTGAGCTGAGCAGTGAGCCCTAATTCGGCAGCAAGGTTGACCGCAAATGGGATGCGAGTGAGGAAGGCGTCGGCGCCTTCGTCGATGCCATCGAGCCCAGCGAACGGGGACGAACTGATTTTGCCGCCGACTCGGTGATCGGACTCGATGACCGCGATCTCTGCGTCGGGCAACAGTTGGCGCAGACGATATGCAGTGGTGAGACCGGTGATGCCACCGCCAACAACCACCACGCGGCGGGTCATTAGCTGTTCGCCACGGCAATGACTCGGTTGGCCAAGGCCTTCATGATTTCGGGATTGTCGTTCACGCAGGCAGTGCGGTCGAAGGCCAGCCCCATCTTGTCGGCGTGGGTGCGGGCCTCGATATCGAGGTCGTAGAGCACCTCGAGATGGTCGGCCACAAAGCCGCACGCACTGACAACAACGCCATCGGCGTTCTCGCTCTCGCCGAGTTCGGAGATGACCTGCAAAATGTCGGGACCAAGCCATGGCTCGGGAGTTCGGCCGGCCGACTGCCACGCAATGGCCCATTGGCTCCAATGGGCGAGGCTCACCTGTGCGGCCACGGCTTCGGCGGTAGCGCGTAACTCGTCGGGGTACGGATCGCCAGCGTCGATGATGCGCTGCGGCAGCGAGTGCGCGGTGAACAGCACCTTGGTGTTCGCAGGCATAGCGGCGAGGCGCTCGCGAAGATCGTCGGCGAGGAACTTGATGAACGCCGGCTCGGTGGCCCAGCTGTCGATGCCATCGAACGCAATGCCGTGAGGTTCAGCGGCGGCCCGGGCCCGACCGTGATACTGCCCGATCGAGTAGCTACTGAAATGTGGGGCGAGCACCAAGCCGATGATGCGCTTCACGCCAAGTGCGGCGAGATCGTTGACCGCGGTTTCGATCATTGGCTCGGCGTGCTTGAGGCCGAGCGTGACCATGTATTGGCCGGGTGCCTGCTGGTCGAGCGCTGCCTGCAATGCGTCGCGCTGAGCTTCGGTTCGTTGAGCCAACGGCGAGATGCCACCGATGGCCTCGTAACGATTCAAGAGATCGCCGAGTTGCTCGGGAGTGGGCGGGCGGCCGCGACGAATGTCGGTGTAGTACGGCAGGATTTCGTCGCGCGTGCGCGGCGTGCCGTATGCCATCAGCAGTACTGCAATGGGGGTGGTCATGATCGCCTTGTCTTGTCGTGGACGTATGCAACGATCTGCTCGAGCACGCCCGGATCGGTGTTCGGCTGCACGCCGTGGCCGAGGTTGAAAATATGCGCAGGGTGCCCGGCGTTGTCGGCGAGCACGTCGTCGCAACCCTGCTGAGCCACTGGCCATCCGGCCAACACCAGCGCCGGATCGAGGTTGCCCTGCACTGCTGTGTTTGCCCCGAGACGTGTGCGGGCCTGCTGGATGCGTGTGCGCCAATCGAGGCCGATGACGGTTGGGCCGGCGGCGTACATCGACTCAAGAATGTGATCGCAACCGATGCCGAAGTGAATGCCGGGCACGTGGGGATGACTGGCCGCAAGTTCGCTGAAGACCTTCGCTGAGTGCGGCTTGGCGAAGCGCTCGTAGTCGACTCGACTCATTGCCCCCGCCCACGAATCGAACAACTGAAAGGCAGAACCGCCCGCATTGAGTTGGCTGCGAATGGATGCGATTGCATGATCGGCGAGGCGATCCATGAGTTCGTGCCACGTGCGCTCGTCGGTGTGCATGAGCGCTTTGGTGTGCTCGTAGGTGCGGCTTGGCCGACCCTCAATGAGATAGCTGGCAACGGTAAAGGGGGCTCCGGCGAACGCAAGTAAGGGCACGGTGAGCTCGGCAGCCAAGATGCGGCAGGTCTCGATGACGTACGGCGTATCGATTTCGGGTTCGAACGGACGCACCCGAGCAAGGTCGGCAACGCTGCGGAATGGCACGGTTGCAACGGGCCCGGTGCCTGGTGCAACATCGATACCGAAACCGATCGCGTGCGCTGGCACAACGATGTCGCTGTACAACACGGCCGCGTCGACGCCGTAGCGAGTAACTGGCTGCAGTGTGATCTGCGCTGAGAGCTCGGGATTCTTGATGGCGTGCAGAATGCTGCCGTCGCCGCGAATGGCTTTGTATTCGGGCAGGCTGCGGCCCGCCTGACGCATGAACCAGACCGGCGTGTGCGAACCATGTTCGCCACGTGCAGCGGCGAGGAAGGTGTTGTTCGAAATGCCAGTAACCACGGACCGAACGCTAGCTGTCGATTGGGATCAGCGCCGCATAATGCACGTGGCGTAGCGCCAGAACCGTGGCGAGTGCGACGGTTGGCATCTCCATGCAGCAGAATCGTGCGATGGCATCTGACCTCTTCTCACTCTCCGGAAAAACAGCACTCGTCACCGGCGGCAGCCGCGGTATTGGCGCGATGATCACCCGCGGCCTGCTCGACGCAGGCGCCACAGTGATCATTAGCTCGCGCAAAGCTGGCGAGCTGATGGCTGCTCAAGCCGAACTCGCCCAATACGGAGACGTGCGCGCAATCCCCGCCGACGTGAGCACGGTCGAGGGTTGCAAGACCCTTGCCGCCCAAGTGGTCGAGCAGTTTCCGGTGCTCAACATTTTGGTGAACAACGCCGGCGCCACATGGGGCATGCCGCTCGACGATTTCACCGAAGCCGCATGGGACAAGGTGATGGACACCAACGTGAAGTCGTTGTTTTTCCTCACCCAGACCCTGTTGCCAAACCTGCGCGCCGGCGCCACCGCCGACGACCCAGCTCGCATTATCAACATCGGCTCTATTGATGGCTTGCACGTGAACCCAATGGACACCTACTCGTACGCCGCCAGCAAGGCTGGGGTGCATCACCTCACCCGTGCACTCGCTCGCAAGCTTGGGCCGCAGCACATCACGGTCAACGCCGTCGCGCCCGGCCCATTCGAGAGCAAGATGATGGCTGCCACGTTGGAAGCCTTCGGCGATTCGATCGCCCGATCGGCTCCACTCGGCCGCATCGGTCGTCCCGACGACATGGCTGGCGTAGCGGTCTACCTCGCAAGTCGCGCGGGCTCCTATGTCACGGGCTCGGTTATCGCTGTCGACGGCGGCATCGCAACAACGTCATAGGGCGATAAGATTTTCCGACCCTGATTCAGGTATCGCACCTGGGCCGGATCAACTCCCACATGACACAACAACACCCCGATCTCGCAGACGAACAGGCCTACATCGACCACGCCTACGGGTGTCTCGAGACCAGTAGAACCGACGCCTGGAAGCTGCGCAACATCCACGAAGGCACCCTGGGCGGCACCGTTCAGGCTCGTTACGAGCGCGATGTGTTCGACGAGACCTTGGTGAATCGTCTCACCCAACTCGATCTGGGCGACGCAGCACTTGTCTTTGGACGTATCGATCGCCACCGCGACCCTGTGGCTGGCGAACCCCCCACCGATGAGCCAGGGGTTATCGAGAGCTTTCACATCGGTCGTTTGGCCGTTGCCGACGACAATCGCGAACCCGTCGTGGTCGATTGGCGTGCGCCGGTGGCCGAGCCGTTCTACCGGGCCACTGGCCGCGAATCGATGGGCCTTGCGCGCCGTCGTCACTTCGCCGTGCAGGGGCGCAACCTGCTCGGCATCGAGGATGAACTCTTTGGTGCTGGCCATCTCGG